>JACQVA010000148.1 GCA_016210005.1 Deltaproteobacteria bacterium
GGACGCAACTTGTCATCTTCCAGGCGCGGCGCCACTTCTTCAGCTGCTTCTCCCGCACGAATGCGGTCTCTGCGCAGCCGTGCGCTTCGTAGTAGACCAGCTTGTCAACGCCGTACTTGGCCGACAAACCCTCCACTACCTTGCTCTTATGCTGCCACACCCCCGCGTTGCCAGCTGTGAGGTCACCCCAATGTACAGCGTGCCGTTCCGTTTGCTGGCCAGGATGTAACGCAGAACTGCTTGTCCACAGCGCCAAACGCCGAACTGGATTCCCGCTTTCGCGGGAATGACGGCCATAACACCGAACCACGTTACCCACAAATTTGTCGCGCACCCTCAAGCAACCGGCAGGGCAAAGGGCTACAGGTCCGCTGATCGCGAGCCCGGCGGCTATTGGCCCCCAAATCGCGCGCGGCGACCAAGCCGTAGGATCGGCGCACCGCTCAAGTTCTCGATTGATTTGGCGGAGAGGGAAGGGAGTCGAACCCTCCGTCCCGGCAAGCCGGGACCACGCGGTTTTGAAGACCGGGGAGGCCACCGGGCCTCATCCCTCTCCGAGCCGATGGCCGCTCTGCGACCCAACCCCTGAAACGATCACTGCATCTCAACGGAAGCGCTCGTGGCTGCGGAGACTCTCCAGCAGCAGCTCGGGTGTGGGCGCACGCTGCAGCGTGTACCGTGTGGCGTCGGATTGCAGCAACAGCGATAGCAATGACAGAAAGTTGAGATGTTCGCCGCTGAGGGCGGGCGACGACAGGACGAGCACCATGATGTTGACCGGCACATCGGCAATCGCGTAGTAGACCGCCGACGACGAGACCGCGACGGCGGCGATGATGCCGGCGACACCTTCGAGCCGTGCGTGCGGAATGCTCACGCCGATCTCCACCAGCGCGGTGCTGCCCATGCTCTCGCGATCAAGCACCGCCCGCAGCGCCGGCCCGCCCAGCTCTACCGGCAACTGCTCCGCCAACACTAGCTCCTCAATCAGACCCTCGACCGCATCTTCGAAGGTGGAGAAGGGCGCTCGCACAATCACCGGCGCTAGCTCCCAGCCGTTGTTGAGTCGCGCAGCCACGGCCAGTGTTCCTACTACCCCGCTCAACAAATGGGAAGGTACCCGGTTGCAGGAGGGCGGGAGCGGCGCTGCACCAACGATCTCGGGCTCGGTCTTACCGATTGGGCGGTTTCACCACGCCGGCCGGCGCGGTGAGCCGTGCCGCTAGCGGCCGGCGTTGCGACACCCGGCGGGCTTGCGCTACTGTCCGCCGCGTTTGTGGGAGGCAGAATGACAGAGCCGACAAGCCGGGCGGCGGCGCCGGTGCACTTGATGATCGTGCCGCATACACACTGGGATCGTGAGTGGTACCAGCCTTTTCAGGAATTTCGCCGCCGGCTAGTGCGGCTGACCGATCGCTTGCTCGATCTGCTCGAACACGACCCCTCCTTCGTCCACTTCCATTTCGACGGCCAGACCATCGTGCTCGAAGATTATCTCGAAATCCGTCCCGAGCAGCGCGCGCGGCTGCGCCGCTTGATTCGTGCCGGGCGGATCGCAATCGGCCCGTGGTATGTGCTGCCCGACGAGTTTCTGGTCAGCGGTGAGTCGCTCATTCGCAACCTGCTTATAGGCCATCGCGTGGCCGCACAGTTTGGGGCGCCGCTCAAGATCGGCTACCTGCCGGATCAGTTCGGGCATATCGCGCAGATGCCGCAGATTCTGGCCGGCTTCGGCATCACCAGCGCGGTGGTGTGGCGGGGCGTGGGCGCCGAGGTGGACCGCAGCGAGTTCCTCTGGGAGGCTCCCGACGGTACCCGCGCCTGGACCGTGTATCTGCCGCAGGCGGGCTACTCGAACGGCCGCAGCCTGCCGCTGGAGCCGGCGCGGTTGCAAGAGCGGCTGCTCGACCTGCTGGCAGAACACGCGCCCTTTCGCCGCACGGATGTGCTGCTGCTGATGAACGGTACCGACCATCAGGAAGCCCAAGCCGGGCTGCCGGCCGTGCTCACTACGACGCTGCGCGGCCGAGAGGCCGTGACGGCGGAAATCGCGCCGCTAGCGGCCTACGTGGAGCGCGCCCGGGCCGCCGCGGCCGAGACCGATCTGCCCGTGCATCGCGG
Organism: Deltaproteobacteria bacterium; assembly: GCA_016210005.1. Classification (NCBI taxonomy): domain Bacteria; kingdom Pseudomonadati; phylum Myxococcota; class Myxococcia; species Deltaproteobacteria bacterium. The sequence goes on from JACQVA010000148.1 coordinate 2,122, forward strand.
CGAGCTGCGCAGCTCGTTGCGGGCACACCTGTTGCCCGGCGTCACCTCGGTGCGGGTGCGGCAGAAGCAACGTGACTTCGCCAACACCAGCTGCCTCGAACGTTACGCCGAGCCACTGGCAGTGTGGGAAGACTGGCTGGCGGGCGAGCATCGCCTCGCCGCCTTCACCGAGTGGGCGTGGAAGCTGGCGCTGCAGAACCATCCGCACGACAGCATTTGCGGCTGCTCCATCGATCAGGTGCACCAGGACATGGAGTACCGCTTCGATCAGGTCGAGTCGGTTGGCCGGCAGATCATGCACCAAGCACTTGCGGCGTTGGCCGCGCGCCTCGACACCGCCGCCGCCGCCTCGGACACCGTGCTCGCGGTTTACAACCCCAACCACGCCACGCGCACGCTGGTGGCGGCCGAGATCTACCACGACGCCGCGCAGCATCTGACTTTGCGCGATGCGGCCGGCGAGCTGGTGCCGCTGCACGTGCGCGCCGGTGCGAGCGAAACCCTGCTCGAAACCGAATTGCCGGCGGCCGAGGTACGCCCGCACGTGCTGACGATTCAGGGCCGCGAGTTTCTCGGCCTCTTCATCAACGACATCAGGCTGCGCCGCAACGGCGCGCGGCTCGAGGCGCACCTGACGGTTGACCGCATCATCCGCGGCCGGTTCGAGGTGGCGGCCGCCCGCGCTCAGTGGTTGGCGGAGCTCGACGATCCCGGGCTGCGCACCGTGCGCATCTGTGCCCGCACCGGCGTCGCCGCGCAGCTGCGATTTGTCGCCCCGCTCGCCGGCCATGGGCTGACCGGTTTCGCACTGACCTCCGAGCCAGTCGCGCTCGCGTCCCCCTTCACCGCCGGTGATCAGACGCTGGAGAACCGCTTCTACAGAGTCAGCGTCAACCCTGACGGTTCGCTGCGGATTTACGACAAGGAATGCGGCTTCGAGCTGCCGCGGGCGCACTGGTTGGTTGACGAAGGCGATCGCGGCGACGAGTACAACTTCGATGCGCTGCTCGATCCCCAGGCGGTCGACGGCCCGACTGAGGCACCGGTGGTGAGCGTCGAAGCCGGCGGGCCGGTGCTGGCGACCATGCGGATCGCGCTAACCTACGCGATCCCGCGCCGGCTTGAGGGCGATCGTGAGACCCGCAGCAGCGAGCGCCTAGCCATACCGATTGTGACCACGGTCACGCTCTATGCCGAGCTCAAGCGCATCGACTTCGAGACCGAGGTCGACAACCATGCCGCGGATCACCGGCTGCGCGTGTTGTTCCAGACGCCAGTGGCCGCAGCCGCGATCCACTGCGAGCAGGCGTTCGCCGTTGTCCGGCGGCCGCTAGCGCTGGAGGCGGCCGGGCCCTGCGAGCAGCCGATCGGCACGGTGCCGCAGAAAACGTTCAGTTGCCTCGAGGGCAACGGCTTGGGGGTGGCACTGTTCAACCGCGGCATTGCTGAAATCGAGGCCCGTCCGCTGGCCGCCGGCGGTACCGAACTCGCGCTCACGTTGATCCGCGCGGTCGGCTGGCTGTCGCGCGGTGATCTCCGGCTGCGCAACGGACACGCCGGCCCCGGCCTGGAGACCCCGGGCGGGCAGTCGCCCGGTGGTCATCGCTTCGCTTATGCTTTGACGACTTACGGCGGCGACTACCTCCACAGCGGCGTGGTCAACCGCGCGCACGACTTCGCCTATCCACCGGCGGCAGTTACCACTGACCGGCATGCCGGCAACGGCAGCGCGCCGGTCTTGCTCCGCTGCGACAATCCCCACGTCATAGTGAGCGCGCTAACGCCGTCAAAGCGCGGCCGCTCGCTCTTGCTACGTTGTTACAACACCGCGCCGAGCGAGCAGGTCGCCCACCTCGAGATGCCGGACGCCGGCGACGTGCGGCCAGTCAACTTCCTCGAACAAGCCAGCCGTAAGCGCCTGCGGCGTCAGGCAGCCGGCTGGGAACTGCGGCTGCGCGCGGCAGAGATCGCGACACTCACAGTGACGCGACGCTAGTAGCGCCGGACTAGGCGCGCCTGCTGGCCACGTACTGGTCGGTCATGCGCTGCAAGCGATCGCTGAGAATTCGCGTCAGGTTGAGGAACACCTGCGCCGCAATGCGCGGGTAGCGCCCTTGCAAGCGCTGGAGGAAGCGCTCGTCGACCGCGAGCGCATCGAGCGCACCGGCAGCGACAACGTCGGCACTGCGCTGCCCGTGGCGCACCAAGCCCATCTCGCCGATCACCTCGCCGCGGCCGCACTCGCGGATCAGCCGGCGCTCGCCGCCGCCGCTGGCAACCACCTGCGCCACGCCCTGAAGGACGACGTACATGACATCGCCCCGCTCGCCTTGGCGCATGACGTAGTCGCCCGGCGCAAAGTGCTGCAATCGCCCCATCAACACCACCACCCGCGCTTGCCCAGGCCGCAGCCCGGCGAACAATGGGATCGTGCGCGTCGGCTCTTGCCCGAGCTTGACCGCCAACAGGTCCCACAGCGTGATGATCTTGGTGGTCGCAAGCAGCGCTGGCAGCAGCACCAGGTTGGTGCCCAGGGCGGCCGCCATCGTCACTCCCGCCAGCATGCCGAAGTTCTGGATCGGTACGAAGCTCGATCCGGCGAACGTCAGGAAGCCAAAGAACAGCGCCACGGTGGTGAAGATGATGGGCTCACCCACCAGGCGCAAGGTGCGCACCAGCACTGCCGCCTGATCGGTCTCGCCGCGCAGCTCCAGGTTCAAGCGCGCCATGTAGTGAATGGTCGAGTCGACGGCGATGCCCAGCGCGATTGCCGCGATCAGGCTGGTGCCCAAGTTGAGCAAGATGCCGAGCCAGCCCATCACACCGAAGAAAATCGCGATCGGCAACACGTTCGGCAGCATCGCCAGCAACCCCACCTTGACCGACAAGAACATCAGCGCCATCACCACGAAGATCACGGCCAACGCCAGCGACAGACTCTTGATTTGTCCGGCGACGATATCCGCCGTGCTACCGGTGAGCAGCACCAGATTGCCGGTCGGATGCACCTGCACCTCGGCCGGAAAATGCTCGGCCACGTACGCACGAACGGCAGCCAGCGTGTCCGCGATCCGGCGCGAGCCCGACAGCTCGGTGCGAACCAGCACGTTGGCGCGGCGGAAATCCGGGGTAACCACCGAGCTGAAGGTGGCCGGACTGGTGCTGACCAAGCTCAATACCGCCGGCAGCCGCGCCGGCTCCTCCCACAACGAGGCCGCCGGCGCCGCCGCCACGATCCGGCCCTGCTCGTCCAGCAAGATGTCCCCCTCCGCGCTTTTGCTCAGCCCGGCATCGAGCAGCTCCAGGTAATCTGCCACCGACAGCGACGAGCTCACACCCGGCAGCGTCGCCAGAAACGTCTGCAGATCCTTGATCAACTTCAGCACCTCCCAGCGTTTGAGCGCACCGGCGCCGCTGCCTTCGATCACCAGGTAGAACGGGTTACTGCCGACCACCTCACGGTTGATGGTTTCGTTGGCCTGGCGTACCTCCGAGGCCGGATCGAAGTAGTAGAGGAAGTCGGAATCGACGCGGATCGAGCGGATGCCGAGCCCTGCTACCAGCGCGGCCGCCGCCGCCCCCCACAGAATCACGCGCCGCGACACGAAGGCGCCCTGGCCCAGCCGGGTCAGCGACGCCGCCAGCCAGAGCGAAATCCTCCTTGGCTGCGTGCGCCGCTCAGCCGGCAGCAGCTGCAACAACGCCGGGATCACAGTCAGCGACGTGACGGTGAGGCAGACCACTCCGACCACCGCGAAGATCCCGAGATCCCAGATGGCGGTGATGCGATTGACCGCCAATGAACCGAACCCGATCACCATCGTCAGCGCCGACACCACCAGCGGCAACCACACACGCTCGAAGGCCCGCACGACCAACAGCTCGCGCTCGGCGCCGGCCTCGACCTGCTCGTAGTACCGGGCCATCATGTGAATACCGAACGAGCTGCCGACCACGATCAACAGCGGCGGCAAGATAAAGGTGCCGAGCGTGATCGCCTTGCCGGCCAGCACCATGAACCCGAGAGTCCACACCAAAGCCAGCAGCACCGACACCGCCGGCAGCAGCACGCCGCGGATGGTCCAGAACGACAACCACAGCACCAGCAGCACGAGCACGAGCGCGACCGGGGTAAAGCGCAACAGGTCGCGCCGCATCAGCTCGACGGCGGCCTGTTTCACGTGCGCCGCCCCGGTGTAGTACATGCGCTCGGGCCCGCCTGCGGCCGCAAGCAGCCCGCGGATCTTCTGGTCAACCCCGAGGCTCAAGTACTGCGCGTCGGTCAGGTTCTTGAAAAAAACATTGATCGCGGCGCCGCGAAAATCGCCGGACACCAGGTTCTTGCCGTACAGCGGCGTGCTCGCCAACTTGTGCTTGAGCGCCGCAATGGCGGCGGCGCTCGGCGGCAGGCGCGGCAGCAACCGCGGCGGGTCGAAGACATCGGCAGCGGGGTCAACGGCGTTGGTGAGGCTGAGAACACGCTCGACGCCCTCGATGCCGGCGATCGCCTCCGTCAGGCTCGCGATCTTCGCCAGCGTAGCGCTGGCAAAGATGTCCGGCGCCAGCAGCCCCACCACGGCTACGTCGTCACTGCCGAACGCCGCCCGCACCCCGGCGTAGTACGCGATCTCAGGGTCACCAGCCGGCAGGACGCTCTCAAGCGAACTTTCAATCTCTATGCGTGCCGCAAACAAGCCCAGCGCGGCGGTCATGAGCAGGTTCGCCGCCAGCACCGCCAGCGGGTAGCGCAGCCACCGGGCCCAGGCAGCCATCGGCGCCCCGGCCTCACGCGGCCGAGCGCAGCTTCGCAATCAGACCGTTGAGCACCTGCTCCTGCTGTTTGAGGGCAGTCTTCCACTCCGTGGCATCGGTCTTGTGAACCTCGCCGCGCAGGTCGGTGAAGGCCCGCTCCAGCAACTCGCGCACCGCCGCAGCTTCAGCCTCAGTCAGCTCGATGTGCATAACAGCACCTCCGTACGCATCCTCGCTGGCCCGCCACGGGCGAGCCGCTTGCCGTCCGGGTAATTGCGACCCTTTCCAGATACCGAAACGCGGCCCTTCACTCAACTCGGGTCTCACGCCGCTTTCGCAAACACCGCAATGGACTGCCGGCGGCTGCGCGTTCGCCGGAACCTATGCCAGCCAACCACCAGGCCTGGAGCAGTTGTCACTCTGGCACATGCGTTGCACACTAGGATTGCGGAGTACAGCGATGGCATGTGAGTTCTTCTCTGACGGGAAGTACCCTCTGTGCCTGGCGGTGCGGGGGCTGATGACCCCGTCGCTGGCACAGATGCGGCGCTGTTGCGCCAGCGAGCATCCGGAAGCGTGCCCGTTCTTCCAGTCTTACCACGACACCGGAGAGAAGGTTCCTCTGGAAGTCGCCAAGAGGGGCGTCAGCCAGAGGCGCCTCTCGGCCTGATCGGGATCGCAGCGGACCGGGATGCCGCAGCGCCTAACGGCTCAAGTAGCTTGCGATTTCGCTCGCCGGCACGTCGCCGGAGTTTACATGTTGGCGCCGCCCACCTAATCTGCGCTTGATGACATGGACAGCGAGCACGCTCACAACGCCGATCTCCAGGCACATCGAGGCTCGGACATACCCCGGCCGCGTCGTTTTGCCGGCATGAGCGACGATGCACGTACGTACGCCGCTGACGCGGTCTTGCGCGACGGCAGCTCGATTCACATCCGCGCCATCCGCCCCGACGACAAGGAGCGCCTGCGCGACCACTTCCAACACCTGAGCATGCGGTCGATCTACTTCCGCTTCTTTGGCGCCAAGAAGCGGCTGACAGACGAAGAGCTGGCTCGTTTTACCGAACTCGACTTCGTGCGGCAGGTGGCGTTGGTAGCAACGCTGCGCGGCGAGCGCGAGCGCATCATCGGAGTGGGACGATACACCGCCGTTCCGGGCGACGGCGCCGACAGCCACCGGGCCGAAGTCGCCTTCGCCGTTCTCGATGAATACCAAGGGCGCGGCATCGGCACGCTGCTGCTCGAGCACTTGGCCCCGATCGCCCGCGCCAATGGCATCAGCGAGTTCGAGGCGGAGGTGCTGGGTGAGAACAACCGCATGCTGCAGATGTTTGCCGCCAGCGGGTTCAAGGTGAAGCGTGCGCTCGAAGCGGGGGTCTTCCACATCACCTTTCCCTCCGTCGAAACCGATCGCTTCCTTGAACTCAGCCTACAGCGCGAGCGCCACGCCGCGGCCCAAAGCGTGCGCGCGTTTCTCAGTCCCCGCTCCGTGGCCGTCGTCGGCGCCTCGCGCCACCCTGGAACCATCGGTGCAGCTCTGCTGTCCAACCTCAAGCGCGATGGCTTCACCGGACCGATTTACCCGGTCAACCCGGGCGCCGGCGAAATCGCGGGATTGCGGTGCTACCCGAGTGTAAGCGCGATCGACGGCCCGGTTGACCTCGCAATCATCGCGGTGCCGGCAGCGGCGGTCGAGCCGGCGGTGGCCGACTGCGCCCGCGCGGGGGTGCGCGGAGTGGTGGTGATTTCCTCCGGCTTCGCCGAGGTCTCCGCCGCCGGCCGCGCGGCGCAGCAGAGGTTGACCGAGTTGGTGCGCGCCTCCGGCATGCGCATGGTCGGCCCCAATTGCATGGGGGTGCTGAACACCGATCCGGCGATATCCCTCAACGCCACCTTCGCCCCCACCTGGCCACCGGCCGGCAACATCGGCATGTCGTCGCAGAGTGGAGCGCTGGGTTTGGCGATCCTCGACTACGTGCACACCCGTAATCTCGGGGTCTCCACCTTCGTCTCGGTCGGCAACAAGGCCGATGTCTCGAGCAACGATCTGCTGGCCTACTGGGGCGAGGATCCGCACACCGACGTGATCGTGTTGTACCTCGAAAGCTTCGGCAACCCGCGTAAGTTCGCGCGCGTGGCCCCGGAGTTGGCGCGCCGCAAGCCGATCGTGGCAGTCAAGTCGGGGCGCTCGGTGGCGGGCACCCGCGCGGCCTCGAGTCACTCGGCGGCGCTCGCCAACCTCGATGTGGCGGTCGATGCACTGTTCGAGCAAGCCGGGGTCATCCGCACCACCACCCTGGAGGAGCTGTTCGACGTGGTCACGCTGCTCTCGACCCAGCCCTTGCCGCCGGGGCCGCGCGTCGGGGTGGTCACCAACGCCGGCGGCCCGGGCATCCTGCTCGCCGATGCCTGTGAAGCGCGCGGCCTCAAGCTGCCGGAGCTCACACCCGAGACCCTCGCCACGCTGCGCGCCCTTCTGCCGCCGCAAGCCGGCCTGAGCAACCCGATCGACCTCATTGCCTCGGCCACACCGGAGCAATACGAGCGCGCCATCGCGGCGGTCGGCACCGACTCCAACGTCGATGCGCTGATCGTGGTCTACATTCCCCCGATGCTGACTCGTCCCGAAGAGGTTGCCGCGGCCATCGCCCGAGCGGCGGGCACGGTGCCGGCGAGCAAACCCGTTCTGACCGTCTTCATTTCCTCGCGCGGTGTACCGGCAATGCTGAGTGGCGGCCCCCGTGGCCGCTTGCCGTCGTACAGTTTCCCCGAGAACGCCGCCTTGGCCTTGGCTGCCGCCCATCGCTACGCACGTTGGCGTGAGTTCCCGATCGGCACCGCGCTCAAGCTCAATCCCTTCGCCCAGAGCGCCATCCGCGCCGTGATCGACCGCGTGCTCGCCCAGGCCAGCGGTCCGGTCTGGCTGGAGCCGAAGGATATCGCCACCGTCCTGCGAGCCGCCGGGATCGCATTTGCGGCCGCGGAGCAGACCACCGCAGCCGACGCGGTCGTCGTTGCCGAGACCCTAGGCTACCCGCTGGTGGCCAAAGCCATCGCGCCGGGGTTGATCCACAAGAGCGATGCCGGCGGTGTAATCATGGGCCTGGAGTCCGCCGGCGACGTCGCCCGCGCCGTCAGTCTTCTGAGCGAACGAATGCAGGCCGTCGGGGTGCCGCTCGAAGGCGTGCTCTTGCAGCGCCAGGTGGCTGGGGCCATCGAGGCCTTGGTCGGCGTAACCTCCGATCCGGTCTTTGGCCCGCTGGTAGTATGCGGCCTGGGCGGCGTGCTGGTCGAGTTGCTGCGCGACGTTTCGTTTCGGCTGACGCCGGTCACTGACATCGATGCCTTCGAAATGATCGGCAAGCTCCGCGCCAGCAAGCTCCTCGACGGCTACCGCGGCGCGCCGGCCGGCGACCGCGACGCCTTGGCCGACGTCATCCAGCGCATCTCCGCGCTGGTCGAGCTGGTGCCGGAGTTGCGCGAGTTGGACCTCAATCCGGTCAAGGTGTTGCCTTGCGGCCAGGGCGCGATCGCGGTCGACGGCCGCATGCGCATTGGGCCGCTCTGAATCTGAACTACTATAGCCGAAAGTCTTGGCGTCGCGCGCAGATTTCCCTCCGTCATTCCCGCGAAGGCGGGAATCCATCCGGAGCCCCACCGCCCCTGGATGCCCGCTTAAGGATTGCGGGCATGACGGAATACCCCTGTCGAGCTTTGGGTTGCGGGCGTCAGCCCGCGCTATGAGCCTGAGAGGAAATCAACACGATGTTCCCGCGGTCGCTACGACGTGCGGCGGGAGCAGCGCTCCCGCCCTCAAGAACAGAAGGCGGAGCGAATGGCATCATTGTTGAGGGGAGGAGCATTGCTCCACCCCTCAGAGTTCTTCA
>JACQVA010000149.1 GCA_016210005.1 Deltaproteobacteria bacterium
GCTGTTGCCCGCGACCGGCGGCGGGGGTGTGCGACAAATTTGTGGGTAAGGTGCAGCCGACCGGGCAAATCCTCACCAGTCTGACAGTAATGTGTACTGTCAGGCCGAGGCTCATGGCCGAAAGGGACGCAATCTGTCATCTTCCAGCAGAACTGCTTGTCCATAGCGCCAAACGCCAAACTGGATTCCCGCTTTCGCGGGAATGACGGCTATAACACCGAACCACGTTACCCACAAATTTGTCGCGCACCCATCGGGCGGCGGCTTGCCCCGCGCATATGTGGTAGGCTGCGCAAATGGATCGTCAGGTGCTGCGGCGGCTGATCGGGCGGGTGTTGATGGTGGGCATTCCCGGCCCCGAGTTGGATGAAGCGACACGAACAACGCTGGCTCGGCTGGCAGCCGGCGGGGTTATCTTGTTTCGGCGCAACGTCCTCGCGCCGGCGCAATTGGCGGCGCTGACCGAGGAGTTGCATCGGCAGCCGGCGCGACCGCTGATCGGCATCGATCATGAGGGCGGACGGGTACAGCGTCTGGGGGCGCCGTTCACGGTGTTCCCGGCGATGGCGGTGGTTGGTGCAACCGGCGAGGCGGCACTGGCCCGGCAGGTGGGGCGGGCGATGGGGATCGAGCTGGCGGCCGCCGGTATTGACCTCGACTTCGCGCCTGTGCTTGACGTCAACTCGAACCCGGCCAATCCGATCATTGGCGATCGTGCCTTCAGCCATGACCCGGCAGTGGTTGCGGCCATGGGCGTAGCCTTGATGCACGGGCTGCACGAGGGCGGGGTGCTCAGTTGCGGCAAACACTTCCCCGGCCACGGCGACACCGACAGCGATTCGCACCTCGCCTTGCCGGTGGTGCCGCGCGACCGTGCGGCACTGGAGTCCACCGAGTTGGTGCCGTTTCGAGCCGCGGTGAGGGCGGGCATGCCGCTGCTCATGACCGCCCATGTGTTGTACCCGGCGCTCGATCAGGAGCGCCCGGCCACGCTGTCACCGGCTGTTCTGCGGGACCTCTTGCGCACGCAGCTGGGCTTCACCGGGGTGATTGTGAGCGACGACTTGGGGATGTGCGCGATCACCGATCACCACGATGTCGGCGAAGCCGCGGTGCAAACCCTGGCTGCCGGAGCGGAGTTGCTCCTGCTCTGCTCCGACTTGGCGCAGGCCGTCCAGGCCGCCTCCGCCATCGAACGTGCGGTGGTGGATGGCCGACTGGCTGCGCCGGTGCTCGAGGCCGCTGCCACGCGCGTCCGCCAGCTGGCGAAGCCATCGCCGGTGACACGTGCAGCATTGCGGGACCTACCCATCGCCGCCCACGCGGCGCTACGGACCCGCCTGGAAACGCCTGGGTAGCCGTTGCCGGCCCAGCTCAACGCGACCGTAGCTTGCGACTCGCCGGCACCGGGTCCGCCAACAGCCGGCGCAGCGACTTGGTGTACGGCGGCCGTGCTAGGCCCCTCTCCGTCACGATGGCTGTGACCAGCTGGTGGGGAGTGACGTCGAAGGCCGGGTTCAGCACGCGGATGCCGGTCGGGGCAATCTGCCGGTCGCCGAGGTGTGTCACTTCGCGCGGCGCGCGCTCTTCGATCGGAATGTCCTCGCCGCGCTTGCACGCGAGATCGATCGATGAAGTCGGGGCGGCAACATAGAACGGCACGCGATGGCGCGCGGCGAGCACTGCGACGGTGTAAGTTCCGATCTTGTTCGCCACATCTCCGTTGGCTGCGGTGCGGTCGGTACCGACGACCACGCACGAAATCACCCCGCTCTTGAGGATGTGGCCCACCATGCTGTCGGTAATGAGCGTAACCGGGATGCCATCTTTCTTCAGCTCCCAGGCGGTCAAGCGCGCGCCCTGGAGGAACGGGCGGGTCTCACTGGCGAACACGTCGATCTGGCGGCCGGATTCGACCGCGGCCCGGATCACGCCCAGCGCAGTACCATATCCGGCGGTGGCCAGGGCGCCGGCGTTGCAATGCGTCAGCACGGTGGCCTTGGCCGGGAGCAGCGCCGCTCCGTAGCGGCCCATCGCCCGATTGGCGGCGATGTCCTCATCGTGGACCGCGAGCGCTTCACGCCGGAGCGCTTCACGCACCACTTCCGGACCACGCCCGCATGTGCGCGCAAACACGCGCTGCATTCGCTCGATCGCCCAGAACAGATTGACCGCCGTCGGCCGCGTGGCGGCGAAAGTCTTGCACAGCCGCGCAAAGGTCTGGCGCAGGTCCGCGGCACGGACCTGCTGCATGCCCAGCGCTATGCCCAGCGCGGCCGCCACCCCGATGGCCGGCGCGCCGCGCACGACCATGTCCGTGATCGCCTCCGCCACCGCGCGCGCATCACGACAGACGCGGTAGACCTCACGCGTCGGCAGCAGGCGCTGATCGATCATCACCACTGTGCCATTTCGCCACTCGACGGTCCGAATCATACCTCCTCGCGCGCCGCTGCTTCATAACTTCGAGCATGCCAGCCGGTCAAGGCGCGCACCGTGCGTGCTGCCGCCCATCCCGGGCGGGCATTGGCTGGGTCCTAAGTGGTTGGCCAGCCCGCAACCGTTGTCCAAGCCAGGGAACCGAAGCCGCGCTGACGGCGGCGTTCGGGCCGGCACGAGGAGCGTGGTACAGCGGCAAGCAACTTGCTCAAGCTTGCTGAAGAACGAGCAAGGAGACCAAGGTGATATTCCTTGACAAACTGCGTCATTGCGCCTTAAGGTCCGGACGGGATGAGTGAGGAAGGGAGGATCGGACGTGGGTATCACCATAGTTCAGAAGAGCGAACTGGGCGTCCGGAAGCATGCTCCGAAGATCGCCCTGGTGTTGGCCGGCGGCGCCATCACCGGCGGCGCCTTCAAGCTCGGCGGTTTGAAAGCTCTGGATGACTTCCTGGTCAACCGTAAGATCAACGAGTTCGACACCTACGTCGGGCTGAGCGCGGGCGCGGTGCTGGCCGCGCCGCTGGCCGCTGGCGTCAGCCCGGCGGAGATGCTCAAGAGCCTGGAGGGCAAGTCCGAGGAGTTCTCCAAGTTCGCGGCGCTCGATTTCTACTCACCGAACTTGCGCGAGTTTGTGGCCAAACCGCTGCAGTTCGCTTTCGATGTGGCGGCGTATGCCCCGGGCGTGCTGCTCGATCTAGCGCGTCAGGCGCCGGCGCTGCTGCCGGCGCTGCGCTCGGCGGCGGCAGCCTTCTTGCGCGCGCCTTCGCCGGAGGGTCTCGGCAATCTGCTCCAACCGATCAGCGAGGCCGTGGAGGAGCGGCGCGGCTTCCCGTTCTTCCTCGACTATCTGCCCTCCGGCTTCTTCGACAACGCCAGCATCGAGCGCTACCTGCGGAGCAATTTCGAGCGCGCCGGAATCAGCAACGACTTCCGTGCGCTCTATCGCAACACCAGCCGCGAGCTCTACATCGGGGCGATGAATCTCGACACCGCCGAACGCGTAGTCTTCGGGCACGACGAAGATACTTCGGTAACCGTCTCCGAGGCGGTACAAGCATCGACTGCGCTGCCGGGCTTCTACAAGCCGGCGCGCTTGCATGGGGTCGACTACGTCGATGGCGGCGTGCGGCGCACGGCCAACATCGATGTGGCGATCGAGCACGGTGCCGACTTGGTGATCTGCTACAACCCCTTCCGCCCGTTCTCCAACCGCGTGCGGCGCAAGTACGTGAAGGAACTGGGCAAGACCGTGGTCGAGGGGCGGCCGCTGGCCGATACCGGCTTGCTCACCATCGTCAATCAGGTCTTTCGCACGCTGTTGCACTCGCGGCTGCAATACGGGCTGCGCCAGTACCAGGATGATCCGCACTTCCGCGGCGACATCATCGTCGTCGAGCCGAAGGAGTCCGACCTGCACTTCTTCCAGATGAGCGCGCTGGCTTACTGGCAGCGGATTGTGGCGGCACAGCACGGGTACATCTCGGTCACCCAATCCATCGAGCAGCACTACGATCTGATCAAGCCGATTCTCGAGACCTACGGCATCGCCATCACCCGCCGCACCGTGCGCCAAGGCGTCGACCGGCTGCGCGCAGAAGACGAGGAGCAGGCCGCGGAAGTGCTCATCCGCGAAGTGCCGCGCCGCAACCTCAGCGTGGCGTAGCTTGCGCTTGGCCGGTTGCCAGTGTCGGTGCCGGGGTGGGTTGCCGCCGCTGCGGAGACGGTGATTTCCACCGCGAGCCGAGCACCGCGGCGGCGCAAGGTGCCGGCTGGCTCGGGCGGCGCCCGAGCAGCGAGGCTTACACCCGCTCGATGATCGTCGCGATGCCCATGCCGTAGCCGATGCACATCGTGCTCATACCGTAGCGCTTGCCTTGGCGCTCGAGCTCATCGACCAAGGTCCCGATCAGCATTGCGCCGGTGGCACCGAGCGGGTGACCGAGCGCGATCGCGCCGCCGTTGACGTTGACCCGCGCTGGATCCATCCCGGTCTCTTGAATCGTGCACAGTGGAACGGGGGCGAAGGCCTCGTTGATTTCGATCAGATCGATGTCCTCGATCTTGATGCCGGTGCGCTTGAGAATCTTCTTGGTCGCGGGAATCGGGCCGGTCAGCATGATCACCGGCTCGGAGCCGACGATGACTTGGTCGACGATGCGGGCCCGGGGTTTGAGCTTGAGTTCCTTCACCTTCTGCTCGGAGGCGAGCAAGACGACCGCGGCGCCATCGACGATGCCGCTCGAGTTGCCGGCGGTGATGCGGCCGTCGGGCTTGAACGAGGGCTGCAAGGCCATCAGTCCTTCGAGGGTCGATTGCGGCCGCACGTGCTCATCGGTATCGAACAGCTTCTCCTCGCCATTATGCGTCACTTTGATCGGCACCATACTCTTCTTGAAGCGCCCTTCTTGAATCGCGCGCCAGGCTTTTTGCTGGCTGGCGAGCGCAAAGCGGTCGATCTGCTCGCGCGTGTAGTTCCAGCGCTCGGCAATCATTTCGGCCGACAGCCCCTGCGGGACGAGGTTGTACCGCTCCATCAAGCTCAGCGGCAGCGGACCCATATCTGAGCCCATCGGCACGCGGGTCATGTTCTCCACGCCGCCGGCAACCACCAGATCCTGTGCACCGGCTTTGACGGCTTGGGCCGCGAAGTTCACCGCTTGTTGGCCCGAGCCGCAGAAGCGATTGAGCGTCACCCCCGGCACCTCGATCGGCCAGCCGGCGGCCAGCACTGCGCCGCGGCCGATGTTGGCTCCTTGCTCGCCGGTCTCGGTGACGCAACCGGCGACCACGTCTTCCACCTCTCGCGGGTCAATGCCGGTGCGTTGCACGGTGGCGTTGAGCACGGCGCAGAGCAGATCCATCGGGTGAACGCCGCTCAAGCTCCCCTTACGCCGGCCCCGCGGGGTGCGGCAAGCGTCGATGATGAAGGCGTCGGCCATTGGGGGTCCTCCTCCGGGGGGAAAGCTTCAGACGCGGCACGACTAACAGCCGCCCGAATTCGAGTCAATGCGGGATCGCCGCTACCGGAATGATCTTGCCGAGAATCGCCGGGCGGCGGGCGCCGGTCACCGCCGGCACGTTGGCGGGGCGCCCGCGGACCGCCTCGACGGCCAGCACCGCGAACGCCACCGCCTCGAGCGCATCGCCGGCGACGCCGAGTTCATCGATGACGCCGACGCGGGCGTAAGCAATCTCGGCGCGCAGCATCGCCATCAAGGTGGGATTGCGGCTGCCGCCGCCGCTGAAGTAGATCTCGTCGATCCGCCCTTGCGGCAGCAGGAAACGCCGGTAGGCATCCCCGAGCGAGCGGGCGGTGAAGGCCGTCGCCGTGGCCACTAAGTCACTGTCGGTTAGGCGACGGCGGCGGCCGGCCGCCAGCAGGCGGGCCACCATCGCCTCGCCGAACAGCTCCCGCCCAGTGGTCTTGGGCGGCCGGCGGCGAAAATAGGGGTGCGCCAACAACTCCCGCAGTACGGCGCCGTCAACCCGACCGCGCGCGGCCAGCCGGCCGTCGCGATCATAGCTGAGGCGGCCGGCGCTGACGTGAGCCGTTATTGCATCAATCACCATGTTACCCGGCCCGCTGTCGAAGCCCGCGATCGCATCGACCCCGCCGCCGGCGGGCAGGAAGGTCGGATGGGCGATGCCGCCGATGTTGTTGATCACGCGGCCGCGGCTCGGATGGCGGAACAACAGCCAGTGAACGTACGGCGTCAGTGGTGCGCCCTGACCGCCGTGGGCGAGATCGGCCGGGCGAAAATCGGCCACGGTGGTAACCCCGCAGCGCGCGGCGATAACCGCCGGCTCGCCGATTTGTAGCGTCGAGGGCGGCTGAGTGCGCCCGCTGCCGGGTGGCCCGTGCCACACCGTGTGTCCGTGTGAACCGATCAGATCAACCTGCCCCAAGCGCACGCCCGCACTGCAGGCGATGGCGCGCGCGGCCGCCGCGAGGGCTTCACCCAGCTCGACGTTGAGGCCGCTGAGCACGCTCACCGGCAGCGGCTGGCCGCTGGCGACCGCCAGCAAGCGCCGGCGCAGTGCGCGCTGGAACGGCAGCGTGCGGAAAGCTTCGACGCGCACACCATAACGCGCGCCCCCCGGGCGCAAACGCACCAAGGCGGCGTCGATGCCATCGGTCGAGGTGCCCGACATCAGCCCGATCACGGTCCAAGTCTTCGACGCCATGACGCAGAGCCTTACTCTGCTTCCGCCTGCGCGCGCAATCGCTCAGCGAGCGTGGCGATCGCTCCACGACCGCTAGCCGCGCGCTCATCGGAGTTATTCGGGGTTGCGTACAAGCTCCACAAACGAGAAGGCCTCCTGGGGTTTTCCAGGAGGCCTTCTCGCTGAGCCCGAAGGCTCGTGCCTGTGAAAGGGAGAAAAAAAACCTGGCCTAGTGAATGGCCTCAGTCAACAGGATGCTGGCGACTACTTCTTCTTCTTGCCAGCGGCTTTCTTCTTTGCAGGCGCTTTCTTCTTCGCCACAGCCTTCTTCCCCTTCTTCGCCTTTTTCTTGGTTGCTGCCATAGGATCCTCCTTGTGGGACCGTTACGGTCTCCCTTACCTCACTGCTCCCTCTCTCAGGCGTTCTCCACCTCACTCAGCCACCCACCACCAGTTACGGCGCGGATTATAGGAAGCGAGCTTCCGTGGTGTCAAGAGAAGAATGGCATTTTGGGAATTTTTTTTTAAAGCGAAACGTCCGGCGAATTCTCGGGAAATCGGGGTGCTAGAATGGTGTTCACCGCCTCGCCGGCCGGAGGTAGCAGAGTGTTTTACCCGCGTGTCCACAGCCGCGTGCCCGGCGTTGTCCACAGCTCAGATGTGCAGCAGCAGGCGCAGGAGCGCGCGCAAAGCCAACCACGCCGCGCTCTGCATCAGTTGGGGTGTGAGATCGGGCGGCTCGTCTGGCGGCGGTGGCGGGTTGGTCGCTTGCGCCAGGTTGGCGATCGTCGGCCACGCCGTGCCGGCGCCATAATGCTGCGCCAGTTGCTCGATGGGCCCATCGGGCAGCGCCAGTGGCGGGGCCGGGCGCGCGCGCGCGGCTTTGAACCGCCGCAGCTCGCCACGATTGAGCCACATGCCCTCACAGGCGCGGCAGCGCTCGATGCGCACGTCTTCCGGCAGCAGCGGATCGCGAAAGCGCGCCATCGCGATGCGGCAGCGCGGGCACTTCGGCTCGCGTTTGACCGCGGCCACCGGCGCCCACAGCGTCGGCTGATCGACCGGGTCCAGCCGTGCGACCTCGGCGCCGTCGACGGGGAACAACTCCCAGCGGTCGCACCACAGGCCGCCGCAGCGCGGGCACTGATCGAGCGCGAGCAGATAGCCGCTGCGCGCCCGCGCGGCGACTGGCTGCAGCGTCACATCACAATTAGGGCAACTGGGCTCACTCATGGGTGCCCCCTTGCGCCAGGGCGCGCAGGACGGCAATGCGGCGCGCCAGCGGCGGATGGGTAGCGAGCAGATCGCCGAGGCGGCCTTCCCGGGCATCCGCCCACCGGCGCAGCGGATCGCTGATGAACAAGTGCGCCGTGCCGCGTGTGGCCGTTCGCAGCGGCGTGGCCGCGGCGCCGATCTTCTCCAGCGCGCTGGCCAGGCCGAGCGGGTTGCGGGTGAGTTCCGCCGCGGTCGCGTCGGCGAGGTACTCGCGCTGGCGCGAAATCGCCATCGCCAGCAGCCGCGACAGCAGCGGCGTGATCAACGCCAGCAGCACGACCACCACCACCAGCCACGGCCCGCCGCGCCGGCGCCCGCCCCGCCCGAAATATACGCCGCGGCGCGCCCAGTCCGCCAGCATCACCAGGCCGCCGAGCAAAACGCCGACCGCGGTCATCAGCAGCGTGTCGCGGTTGGCGATGTGCGCCATCTCGTGCGCCACCACCCCCTGGGTCTCCTCGCGGTCGAGCAGGATGAGCGCTCCCTCGGTCACCGCGATGGCGGCATGAGCGGGATCGCGCCCGGTAGCCAGGGCATTCGGAGCCGGATCGGGGATGACGAAGATGCGCGGCAAAGGCAGGCCGGCGGCCAGCGCCATCTCGGTCACGATGTTGTGCAGCTGGCGGTGCTCGACGACCTCGAGCCGTAGCGGTGTCGCCAGCAGCGAGGCGATCACCAGCCGGCTGCCGTTGAAATACGAGTTGAGCGCCAGCCCCGAGGAGAAAAGCGTGGCAGCGATCGTGGCCAGTGGCAGCGGTTCGCCCCCGGCGAGGAAGCCGTAGGCGGCGACATCGAGCCCGAGGCCCAAGGCGGCGAAGGCCGCGACGAAGAACAGCAGGAACGCGAGCGTGCGGCGGCGGTTCTGCGCTTGGCGCCGGTAGAGATCCACAAGCGGCTACGACTTCAGCGACAAATCCACGCGCGGCACCACCCGATCCGCCTCCTCCCCGCTGAAGAACTCCGCGCGCTGAAAGCCGAAAAACCCGGCGACCATATTGGACGGGAAGACTTCCTGGCTGGTGTTAAACTGCATCACCATGTCGTTGTAGAACTGGCGCGCAAAGCCGAGCTGATTCTCGGTCGTGGTCAGCTCCTCTTGCAGTTGCAGCACGTTTTGGTTGGCCTTGAGCTCGGGATAGTTCTCGATCACCGCCAGTAAGCGGCCGAGCGACTGGCTGAGCTGGCTCTCGGCCGCGGCGTGCTCCGCCACCGTGTTCGCCGCCACCGCTTTCGCCCGCGCGCTGATTACTCGTTCGAGAGTTTCGCGCTCGAATTGCATCGCGCCCTTGACGGTTTCCACCAGGTTGGGAATCAGATCGTGGCGGCGCTTGAGCTGGACGTCGATCTGCTTCCAGCCGTTCTGTACCCGGTTACGCAGCGTGACCAAACGGTTGTAGGCCAGCACCACCGAGCCGGCGGCCACGAGGACAAGGAGCAAGAAAATAGTCGATAGGGTCATAACTCCCTCACCGGCCGCGGCGCAGCGCCGCTCGGCCTGGAAAGCATGCTCGCCGGCCGAGCATCTCCTCGATGCGCAGCAACTGGTTGTACTTCGCGGTGCGCTCGCTGCGGCAGGCGCTACCGGTCTTGATCTGGCCCGCATTCACCGCCACGGCGAGATCGGCGATGGTGGTATCCTCGGTCTCCCCGGAGCGGTGGGAGATCACCGTCGTGTAGCCCGCAGCCTTGGCCATGTGAATGGTTTCCAGCGTCTCGGTCAGGGTACCAATCTGGTTGAGCTTGATCAGGATCGAGTTGGCGACACCGCTATCGATGCCGCGGCGCAAGCGCGCCGCGTTGGTGACGAACAGGTCGTCGCCGACCAATTGCACCTTGCCGCCGAGGCGGGCCGTCAGTTGTTGCCAGCCCTCCCAATCGTTCTCTGCCAGGCCGTCTTCGATCGACACGATCGGGTAGCGCGAGACCCAATCGGCGTAGAAATCGACCATGGCGGCGGCGTTGCGGCTGCCGCCGCCGGACTTGCGGAATTCGTATCTGCCATCGGCGTAAAACTCGCTGGCGGCCGGATCCAGCGCGATCGCCACCTGTTTGGCGGGCTTGTAGCCGGCGCGCTCGATGGCTTCGATAATCACCGCCAGTGCTTCTTCGTTCGACCGCAACGACGGCGCGAAGCCGCCCTCGTCGCCGACGCCGGTGCCGTAGCCCCGCTGCTTGAGGACTTTCTTCAGGGTATGGAACACTTCCGTCCCGATCCGCAACGCTTCGGCGAAGCTCCGCGCGCCGACCGGCATGACCATGAACTCCTGCAGGTCAACCGAGCTGTCGGCATGAGCGCCGCCGTTGAGGATGTTCATCATCGGCACCGGCAGCGTGGTAGCCTGCTTGCCGCCCAGGTAGCGGAACAGCGGCTCGCCGGCGGCGGTTGCCGCCGCCCGCGCGACGGCCAGCGACACGCCCAGCAAGGCGTTGGCGCCGAGCCGGCGCTTGTTGGGCGTACCGTCGAGATCGAGTAGCTGACGGTCGATCGCCTCCTGCCGGCGCGGGTCACGCCCGCGCAGCGCCGGGGCGATGATGGTGTTGACGTTGGCCACCGCCTTAGTGACACCCTTTCCCAGGTAGCGGCGTTTGCCGTCGCGCAGTTCGAGGGCCTCGTGCTCGCCGGTCGAGGCGCCGGACGGTACCGCTGCCCGGCCGCTGATGCCGCCTGCCAGCACCACATCCACTTCAACTGTGGGGTTGCCGCGCGAATCGAGAATCTCGCGCGCTACGACTTGCTTGATTTTCACCGTGGTCTCCGCGTTTGCCAATTTGTGAGCGCTTCCGCTACGATAGCTGCCGAGGTTGGATGAAAGTGATGGCCCTCTTACCATCGCCTCCGCGCAAATACAAAGCCGTGCTGCTCGGCGGGCTGGTGCTCGTGATGTTGCTGGTGCTGGGCGCGATCTTCGGGGATCGGGGCCTGATCGATTTGCAGCGGCTGCGGGCGGAGGAACGGCGGATCGAGGAGCTGGCCTTCCAGCAACAGCAAGCCAACGCCGCGTTGCGAGAACACCTCGATCGGCTGCGCAGCGACGATCGCTATCTCGAACGCGTCGCCAGACGGCGGCTACGCTGGGCCAAGCCCGACGAGGTCATCTATAGCTTCGCCGGCCAAACCGCGCTCACCCGCTGATCCCGATCGCCGACGCCAGCCGGCGGCAGAACTACCCGGCCGGCAACTTGCCGCCAGCCGCGACTGGGAGCGGCTTTCAGTCTTCGTCGCGATCAGTTTCGACCAGCTCTTCGTATTCGTCGGCACCCAACAGCGCTTCCAGCTCCGACTCGTCACGGAGCGCGACCTCGATGAGCCAGCCCTCGTGGTAGGGGTCCTCGTTGATGAGGTTGGCGTTCTCCATCAGCTCGGCATTGACCGACACCACCGTTCCGGTCACCGGCGAGTCCAACTCGAGACTGGTGCGTACCGACTCCAGCTCGCCGAAGGGCTCGCCGCACTCGACCGCGCTGCCCACTTCCGGCAGCTCCACGGCGATGATTTCGCCGAGCTTGCTCTGTCCGTGATCCGATAGGCCGATCTCGACGCGGTCGCTCTCCCCGCGCACCCACAGATCGTCTTCGCTGAAGCGCAGGATCATGGCCGCCGTGCGCTCCTTCTGCCGCTCTTCTTTCGGCCGCGCCACGGCGCTGGTCATACAAACGGCCGCGTCGCGCTGTCAAGAGCGGCCCCAGCGCCGTACCCGCCGAGATCGGGCTTGAATCCACGCGCTCACCCTCGTAGCATCGCCGATCATGACTGCGGGCGCGTTGCTCAGTCGCTGCCGTGAAGAGCTGGCACAGCTGTTCCTCGAACGCGGCGATCTCATCGATGGCGCGCTCAGCGCGCTGCTGGCCGGGCAACACGTGTTGATCATCGGGCCGCCGGGCACCGCCAAGTCCATGCTCGCCGACGAGCTCTGCCGGCGGCTCGACGGCGCCCAGTACTTTCAGTGGCTGCTGACCAAGTTCACCACCCCGGAAGAACTCTTCGGCGCGGTCAGCCTGGCGGCGCTGGAGAACGACGACTATCGCCGGGTGACGACGCACAAGCTGCCGGAGGCCCACATCGCCTTCCTCGACGAGGTGTTCAAGGCCAACTCCTCGATCTTGAACGCGCTGCTGACGTTGATGAACGAACGGCGCTTTCACAACGGCCGGGCGGTGGCGGAGGTGCCGCTGATCACCCTGTTTGGGGCCAGCAACGAGCTGCCGGAAGAGGACGAATTGCAGGCGCTGTACGATCGCTTCCTGGTCCGCTTTGTTGTCGGCTACATCGAAGAGGACTTCCGCTTCTTGAAGATGTTGCAGGCCAAGCCGGCCGAGGCGCGGGCGATGCTGTCGCTCGACGACCTGCGCGCGCTGCAGGCGGCGCGACGCGAGGTGGTGATTCCGGCGCACATCTATCGCTCGCTCGCCGACATTCGCCGCCAGCTGGCGCGCAAGCAGGTCATCGCCTCCGATCGCCGCTACCGCCAGAGCTTGTCCTTGCTGCAGGGGCGCGCGCTGCTGTGCGGCCGCACGGCGGTGGTGGAAGAGGATCTCTTCGTGCTCGATCACGTGTTGTGGCGCGAGCCGGCCCAGCGCAACGAGGTCCACGCCACCATTCACCAGTTGTTACGTGGGTACGAGGACGAGGTGCGTGAACTCCTTTACCAGACCCGCGAGCTGCGCGATTACGCGCACCGGCAGTGGGAAAACAACGAGCTGCGTAGCCGCGCCGTGGTCGAGGCCCACACCAAGATCCGCAACATCCTCGCTAAGGTGACTACGATTCTCGACGAAGCGCGGGCGGTCGGCCGGCCGCTGGACACCGTGCAGGCGGTGAAAGACGAGATCGAGGGCATCCAGCAACGCATGCTGGCGGCGCTGTGACGCGGCCGGCGCAAGCGGCGGAGCCGCTCGTGGCGACCGCTGGCTTTGAGCCTTCGCCTTTGAACTGACGGCCGGTACGATGAAAACCAACTGGATTGAAACCGACGCCTATGATCGGGCGGTGTTGGCGCGCTTGCAAGAGGAGTCGCCGTCGCTGCGCGCGCTGGTGGAAAGCGGGAGCAAGCTGCTGCCCCACTTCGACGGTTTCGTCCGCGATCTGTTTGCGCTGCTCTTCAAGCTCAACATCGTCGCCCACGCCGAGGCCGAGGTGGCACCGAGTGCGGCGTTCTACGGCGTGCTGATCACCCACCTGCGCACCGTGCCGATCCTCGACACGCTACGCCAACAGACGGTGCTGGACGAGACCCGCGCCGGCCTGGCCACGCTGCTCTTGGGTGAGCGCCTGCTCGAGCTGATCAAGTCCGAGCGGCTACTGACGCGCGCCGAGATGCTCGACTTCTGGAGCCTGGAACAGCAGGAGGACGAGCTCAGTACTCGGCGCGACGAAGCCGAGAGCGCGGCCGAGCTGCGCCAGCGGGCGGCCTCGAAGGCGAGCGAGCGGCAGCTCGGCGAACTCGAAGGCCGGATGCGGCGCGAGATCGAGGGCGGGCAACGCCGCCTGCAACACCGCGCCAAGCAGATGCGCAGCGCGCTCGCCGACGCCGCCGAGCGCAGCCGCGGGCGGATCGAGGCGCAGGCACAACGCGTCGCTCAAGACCTGGACGACACCACCGAGCAGACGCACAGCTGGAGTCTCGAGCTGGGCACCGGCCGCCGCCCCACCCCGGGCACCCAGCTCGAACTCGGCCGGCGCCTGGCGAACAACCGGAAGCTGCGCCGGCTGGCGCAGATGGTCGGCCGCATGCGCGAGAGCGCGCTGGCCTTGCGCCAGAAGATGTTCGAGCGCGCCAGCGCGGAGGTCTACGATATCGGCCTCGGCGCCGAACTCAGCCGGCTGCTGCCGCCCGAGCTGTTGGCGCTGCGCCAGCGCGCGCTGCGCCGCGATTTCTCGCGCCGCCTGCTCGACGGCCAGCTGCTGCAATACGCCCTGCGCGCGCCGCAGGAAAAAGGCCGGGGGCCGATGATCGTCTGCCTCGACGGTTCCTCGTCGATGGCCGGCGACAAGGAAATCTGGTCGAAGGCGGTGACCCTGACGCTGCTCGACATCGCCCGCCGCCAGCGACGGCGCTTTCGCTCGATTTGCTTCTCCTCGGCCGACATGCCCTTGCAGGTGCTCGACCTCAACCAGTGGCAACTCTACGAAGCGCAGTTGCCGCAGGTGCTGGAGCTGGCCGAGTACTTCCCCGGCGGCGGCACCGATTTCCAAAAACCGCTGAGCGCGGCGCTGGAATGCTTGCGCCATACCCGGCATCGCCGCGGCGACATCGTCTTTATCACGGACGGCGAATGCCGTGTCACACCTGAGTGGCTGAGCGAATTCAAGCGCGAGAAGCAGCGGCTCGGCTTCTCGCTGTTCTCGGTCCTGATCGACATCGGCCCCAACGCGCTCGCCACGCTGCGCGAGTTCAGCGACAAGATCGCCACCATTTCACAGCTCAGCAGCGACGCCGGCAGGGACATCTTCCTCAAGCTCTGAGTTACTGCGGGCGGGAAAAGGCGTCGTCCAAGCACCGCCGCCGCCAGCACGCCCGATCTCGCCTAGATACGAAAGAAGGACTTGATGCGCTGGAGCAGCCGTTGGGCGGCGACGTCGTTGGCGAAGGCCGGCAGCGCTTCGTCGGGGCGGCGGTGCTCGCGCTGCGCCTCGAGGCGGTGGGTGGCTAGCTGGCTGATGGGTTCGAGTACGTCCGGATGAGCCACGACGATTTCGTGGAAGGCGTCGCGGCCGACCTCCAGCACGGTGACGTCCTCCTCGGCCACCACCGTGGCCGAGCGCGGCTCGCCGGCAAGCAAAGACATCTCGCCGAAGCAGTCGCCGGCCGCGAGCCGGGCGATGGTGCGGCCGCCGCCGTCTTCGCGCCGGCCCAAGACCACCGCGACCCGACCGGTATCGATGACGTAGAACGAGTCGCCCGCTTCGCCTTCGCGCACGATCACCTCGGCGCGCCCAAAAGTCAGCCGGCGGGCGCGTGCCGCCAGGGTGCGCATGTCCTCCTCCGCCAGCGGGGCCAACAGCGGAACCCGCGCCAGAGTTGCGGCGATGGTGTCGCCGGCCAGCGCCGCCGGCGGCTCGCCATGGACGAACAGATCCCGCGCCGGGTACGGAATCCGCACACCGGCGCGGCGCAGCGCGTACCAGAGGTTGGTCATCAGACGATCGCGAATGCGATCGAGCTCGCCGAACTGCACCAGCCAGTAGCGGACCGCGTACTCGACGCCGCTCTCTTTGAAGTGAGCCGTGCGGACCTCCGGCACCGGCTCGCGCAGCACCGCCGGTTCGGCCTCGAGCACGGCCATCACTGCTTGTTTCACGGTGTGCGGCGGAACCTCGTAGCCGGCCTCGAATATCAGAGTGTCGCCGTAATGCGGATCGGGGCGGGTATAGTTCGTCACCGGCTCGCGCGAGAGATAGGTGTTGGGCAGGATGATGACCTCGTTGACCCGGGTGCGGATCTTGGTGGTCCGCCAGCCCGTCTCCAGCACCTGGCCCTCGAAGGTGCCGACCCGCACCCAGTCGTCACGGCTGAATGGGGCCTCCAATTCCAGCACCAGGCCGCTGATGACGGCACCGAGAAGGTCTTGGAGAGCGAGGCCGACAATCGCCGTCAGCACCGCCGAGGTGGCGATCAGCGAGGCGACGTTGATGTCGAGAGCGAAACGCAGCACCAAGAGAATGATCAGGAAGTAGGTGACGATGCTGCCGACATCGCGAAAGATGGCGGAGACGCCGGCGCCTTGGCGCTGGCGCAGGTAGAAGTCGACGAACAGCACCAGCGCGATACGAACGCCGCCGATCAGCACGGCGGCGACGAAGACCGCGTAGGCGTAAAGGAACACCGCCCCGTCCTGACCGCCGCGGCCGACGGCCGAGAGCGCGCCGCACAGCAGGCCGACTGCGATCAGCGTCAGCGACGAGTCCAACCGCGTGCCGATGCGAGTGCGGCGCAGTGCCAGCCGCAGCCCGACAGCCAAGAGGATCCCCAGGCCTTGCAGCGCGGCGGCCAGCGCCGGATGGGTGGTAACCAGCGGGAACCAATCGCGGATCGTCATCGCGGCCCGTCAGTCCGGCGCTCTTGCCGATTGTGATGTCCAATCATGATTGGTGTCCAGCGTTTGCGCTCACCTGCCGGGCTTTGTCGCCGCCAGGTCAGCGGCCCCAATCGCGGGCGTAGCGGAAGTCGCGATCGATGGTGCGGTTGGATACTTTGGCGATCACCGGCAGGCGCCGTTTGAACTGCGAGCGGCGCACCATGTCGCTCACCCGCGCCACAAACGGCGCGGCGAAACCGGCGGCGCAGAGCTCATCGTGCGAATAGCGCAGATCGACCATGGCGTAGAGCAGGGCATCGACCTCGGCGTAGCTGAAGCCCAACTCCGCCTCATCGGTCTGTCCGACCCAAAGATCGGCCGAGGGCTGCTTGCCGACCACGGCGGCAGGCACGCCGATCTCGGCCGCCAGCGCCCACACCTGGGCCTTGTAGAGGTCGCCGATGGGGTTGAGCGCCGAGGCCATGTCGCCGTGGAGGGTGCCGTAACCGAGTAGGAGTTCGGTCTTGTTGCTGGTGCCGAGGACCAGGGCCTGCCAGCGGGCGGAGTGATCATACAGGATGGTCATGCGCTCGCGCGCCATCTTGTTACCGCGGCGCATGTTGTCGGCATCGGGGAAGCGCTCGAAGTAGGCATCGATCTGGGCGGTGATTTCGATCTGCAAGGTGTCAAAGCCGCCGACGGCAGCCACGGCCTCGGCGTGAGCAAGGCTCTCGGCGCTGGAGGTCTTGTAGGGCAGCTCGATCCCGAGGACGTTGCCGGCGCCGAGGGCTTCGGCTGCCAGCAGCGCGCTAACGCTGGAGTCAACGCCGCCGGAGAGGCCGACCACGACCCGCTCGATGCCGACCTTGCGGACCTCGTCGCGGATGAAGGCGGTCAGAATCCGCCGCAGCAGCAGCGCATTGGTCGGTATCCGTGGCGGGGTGAGCGAGTTTGCAGTTACGCCCGCGGGCGTTTGCTTGGGAATGGCGGCAGTCATCGGCTGCCTCTGCGCGCAGCCGGTGCCGCCCGCTTGAGTGCGCGTGGCGCCGGCTCCGCAGCGCCGGGGCGCAGGCGCTCGCGGATGCGCATCAGTTCGTTGATGGTTAGGTCGATGTCCTCATCGCGCAGCATCGGCGACACCACGCGGCGTTGGCGCGCCCGCTTGAGGTTGACCTCGGCCACGATCAGGTCGCGCTCGTAGTATTGCGCCTTCGCCAGAGTCCGCCCGCTGGGATCGATGATCTCCGAGCCACCCCAGAAGCCGACCCCGTCTTCGAAGCCGACCCGGTTGGCGTAGGCGATGAACAGCGAGAAGGTCTGCGCGTAGGTACGATTCAAGCTTTCCCAGTAGCGCGCGTTGTCGTCTTGGGGAAAGCCGTCGCTGATCCCGCGCAGCGGGCTGCTCGAAGGGCACAGCACCGCAACCGCGTGATCGAGCGCCGCCAGGTAGATGGTCGAAGGGTGCCACAAGTCTTCGCAGATCAGCAGCGCCAGCTGGCCGAACTTCGACGGGAAGCTGCGGATGCGATCGCCGCGGGCGAAATAGCGGCCCTCGTCGAACAGCCCGTAGGTGGGCAGGTAGACCTTGCGGTGAACGTGGCGGATCTCGCCGGCCTCGAAGTAGACCGCGCTGTTGTAGAACTTGAAGTCGGGGGTCTCCTCGACCAGGCCGGCGACCAAAGCGGTCTGCCGGCTCAGCTCGCGCAGCCGGGAGATCTCCGGGCTATCGAGCCGCAAGGCGACGGTCGAGACCATGTCTTTAAGGAAGTAACCGGTCAGCGACAGCTCCGGGAACACCACCAGGTCGGCGCACAAGTCGCGCGCCGCGCGCAGCTGTTCTTCGTACAGCGCCAGGTTCGCGCCGACATCGCCGAGTCGCGGCGACATCTGGGCGGTAGCGATCTTGAACGCGGTGGTCACCAGCTGATTTTGCTCAAGGCCGCGAGCCAAGGTCAAGCCGGCGCGGTGTGTTCGCCGGGGCCACGGCGAAGTCGTTCACCGGAAGATAGCCTTGCGCTCGTTGCCGCGCGCGGTCACGTGGTAGCAGGCGCCCGGGTGTCGACTTCCTGCGTTTTCACGATCGCGCCGCGACCGTTGCGCCGTGGTATGCCGGCATGCGCCCCTGCGCCGCTCCGCGCGCCGCACGCCAGTGCCGTCGCCTACGTTCGCGTCGTTCGTCACCCCCGGTGTGGCTCCGGCGTCGCCTCCCTGCGCCCGATCGCCCCCGCCTTCGACCACCCCGCGCGCTTGCCATCGAACCCCTAACCACCCTACAATCCCCATAACACGTGGGGAGCACCGTCGGTGATCAGCGGTTCAGTTCAACGGGGCCTGCCTGCCGAAGCTGCGGCGCAGGCAGGCCTTTCCGCC
>JACQVA010000150.1 GCA_016210005.1 Deltaproteobacteria bacterium
CGCCTGGAAGATGACAGATTGCGTCCCTTTCGGCCATGGGCCTCGGCCTGACAGTACACAGTACTGTCAGCATGCTGAGGATTTGCCCGGTCGGCTGCACGTTACCCACAGATTTGTCGCGCACCCTCGCCGGCCCGACTTCGTTTTTGCACTTGGCAAGAACCGCCGGTGGTTGTACAGTCACGACCAGCCAGTTGGTTGGGCTCAACTGCGCAATAGGGGAGGACTCAGATGATTCGTCGGGTCGCCACTTCGTTATGCCTCGTTGCCGCGTTGCTGCTGGCGGCGCCGGCGGCGCTGGCCCAGGTGGTCACGGTGCCGACGTTCGAGGTCGCGCGCCCAACGGTGGGCCAGTTCACCAACTACACCGATGTTGCCGCCAGCCCGGATGGAACCATCGTGTTCATTTGGGGCGAAGACAACTACAGCGGTAACGAACCGCGAGATGCCGTCCTAACCCGGCAGTACTCCGGCGACGGAGTTCCCCTCGCACCCTCAGTCCGGGTCGACAGCAGCGGCTATGCCTTCGATCCGGCGATCAGCGCCGACCCCAACGGCGGCTACGTTGCAGCCTGGATGCGCCACAGTTGCCCCAGCATGTGTGCGACAATCGGCCGCCGGCTCGATGCCAGCGGCCGACCTGTCGGCCAAGAGCTGTTGCTCGACAGCTGGTTCGGGTGGCCGATTCAGGTGGTCGGGCTAAGTGCAGGTCCGGCCTTCTTCTGGGAGAGCAACGGCCTGTGGCTCGGGCTATACGGGCCTGACGGCAAGGCGCGGGCAGCTCGGCTGCCGGCAATCGCTGGATACGCCAACCCTTACTACCTCGACATCAAGGCCATGGCCGACGGCGGCTTCGTAACCACCTGGTTTGATCTCACCACGCACGCCAGCTTCGGGCGCATATTCGCGCCGGACGGGACACCGCACGCGCCGGCCTTTTCGCTCACCGACCGCATGGCCGTTAGCCACGTGGCCGTAAGCCCGCTGGGCGGGTTCACCGTCGTCGGCGGCTACACCGATCAGACGGATCTCTCGCAGTGGTCTGACACCCACCAGCTGTTTATGCGGAGCTTTACCGCCGACGGCTCTCCGCTCGGGGAACAGACCCTGGTTCACGAAAGCGTACCGGGCATCGAAATCATGTTCGCCGATGCCGAGTTCGATTCAGCCGGCAACCTTTACGTCGTTTGGACTGAAGCGAACTTGCGGTTCGTCCCGGATTTCCCCCAGCACTCTCCGCCCAAGGTGCGCGCTTTCGATCCCAACGGCGTCCCCTTTGGCCCGGCGCTCACGACTTCGGGCATGCCCGGCTTCGGAGTCTCGACCGCGCTGCTCGCCAACGGCGACTTTGTCAACGTTTGGGAAGGCTACCCTGCGCCTTACACCGACGGCGTCTACGCCAATATCGTGCGGCTGTGCACGCCCGACACGCCCGGATGCGACGGAACGCCTCCACCGACCTGGACGGCACGCCCCACCTCTACTCGAGCCCCCACCTCGACGCCGCAGCCCACCGCCACCGCAACCGCGCCGCTACCCACGCGCACCGCCACGCCGACGCGCACCCCGACACCGACAGCGACGGTGCCGCGCTGCGGCGATGGCGTCGTCAACCGCGGCGAGCAGTGCGACGACGGTAATCTTGATGATGGCGACGGCTGCGACTCCAACTGCACCCGTACCCGCTGCGGCAACGGCGTCGTCAGCGGCGCCGAGGAATGTGACGACGGCAACCTCATCAACGACGACGGCTGCGATGCTAACTGCACCTATACCGGCTGCGGCAACCGCGTTGTCACCGGCGGTGAAGAATGCGATGACGGCAACTGGGACGACGGCGACGGTTGTGATTCGGACTGCACGGTCAGCCGTTGCGGTAACTGGATCGTCGCCGGCGATGAGGAGTGCGACGACGGCAACGTGGACAACGGCGACGGCTGCGATCGGCACTGCTTGATCGAGGAGTGCGGCAACGCTCGCATCGAGGGCGATGAGCAGTGCGACGACGCCAATTGGGAGGACGGCGACGGCTGCCAAATCGACTGTACGCTCACCCCGCGCCACGACTCGGTGATGCTGCCGGTCGACCCGATCAAGATCACCATTCCGGCCGGCCAGGACGAGGTGACCAAGGTGGTGCCGGTCCAGGTGCGCAACGCCGATGTCCAGCCCAAGCCCGAGCGGCCGGGGCACGTCATTCAACTCACCGCCGGTGACGGCGATTGCCCGGCAGGCACCATCCAGGGCCGGCCGGACTTCGACCGCGGCGAGCCCGGCGATCAGGATTCGATCCTGGTGATGGGCGGTACGCCGAAGACGGCGCACGTCATCGTCAAGGTAACCCGGGCGGCGTTCCCCAACCTGGACAATAAGGTGCCGCAGCGCTGCACGTTGAGCTTCACTGCCGAGACCGTGATCGACGGCAACATCGATCCGACGCCGGAGAACAACACGGTGACGACGGAGCTGAACGTGGTGGCGGCAGCAGCTGGCGTGAGCCTGGCGGCTAACCAGCAGTCCGCCACCGTGGTGCCGGGGTTCTTCGTGGTGAGCGCAAAGCCGCTTAAGGTGCGAGTGAGTGCGGGCACGGCCTCGCTGGCAAAGAGCGTGTACGTGGCGGTGAGCACCGATGACGGCGCCAGCCAGCTGCCACCGCAGACTATTACAATCGGCACCGCCGACGGCGATTGCCCGGCGGGCACGCTGGGCGCAGCAGACTTCAACACCGGCATCGCGGGGGCGCAGAGCGAGGCGACGCTGGCGGCCAACCGCACGGCGCGGGGCAAGCTGCCGGTCGTTATCGCCGCCAGCGGCTTCGCGGCGGCGAGCAGCAAGTCGCCGGCGCGCTGCACGGCGCTGATCACGACCACGCAAGCCGGCGCCCCGGCGGCCTCCGCCCACACCACCCAACTGCTCATCGAGGTCGATGACCACAACGACTACTGAGGGTGCGCGCTTCTTAACAACGGATTAAACGGATTGAACGGATTTACGGATCGGAGAAGGCCGAGGCTTCGACATCGACATTGGTGAGGGTACTCGCCGGGTACTCACCCGATCCGAATCCGGCCAAGCCGTTTAATCCGTTCAATCCGTTGTAACCTTCTCCGTTCTCCGGCTCCGACCGGATGAGAAGATGGACGATTCCGGGACCGAATCCGTTCAATCCGCTGGCACAATCCGTTGTGGCCATCACAAGGCGCGTTTGGTTACGGCTACGCTAAGCGCGTTGGGGTGGGGGTGGCGCCAGCGTTCGCACGCGGATCCCACTCTGGGTCTTGGCGCAAGCCCGGCGACTCGGCGCGAGCGAGGCGGCACAGGTCGGGGCGCGGTTGTTGGCGACGAGAATTTCCCTCTGCCCGGCGATGCATCGTCAGGTGCGCGGCACCAGTTCCGCGGCGGCTGCGATGCAGCGGGCGTCGAGAAGGAAGCGGCCGTCGTGGACGCGGCCAATAATGGGCGGGTTCGCGCGACGAAAGCGCTCCGCCAGCTGCTGCGCGCCGATGGCGGGATGCGTGATCGCCACCGCCTTGGTCGCCAAGGTCCGCGTCGGCACCGAACCGCTGCCGATCTGCGATTGCGCATCGAGCACTTCGATGCGGTACTCGGCACCGAGAGCTGCTTGCAGTAGAGCGCAGGCCTCGCCGGCGACGGCTGCGATCTCCGCCAGCGGCCGGCTCAGCCAGCGCAGCGTCGGCAGCGAGCCGGCAAGATCGGCGTCGTAGCGGTAGAGCCGCAGCGTGGCAGCCAGCGCTGCCAGAGTCAGCTTGTCGCAACGCAAAGCGCGCTTGAGCGGGTTCTTGCGCATACGTTCGATCAGCACACGCCGGCCGACGATGAGGCCGCACTGGGGCCCGCCCAGCAGCTTGTCGCCGCTGAAGGTCACGGCATCGGCGCCGTGCCGGATGCGCTCGGCCACCACCGGTTCTTTGGGCAGCCCCCACTGCGAGAAGTCGACCAGCGCCCCGCTGCCGAGGTCTTCCAGCACCGGCAGCTGGTGCTCGCGGCCGATGGCGACCAGCTCCGCCAGCGACACCTCGGCGGTGAAGCCGACGATGCGATAGTTGCTGCTGTGAACCTTCAGCAGCAAGGCCGTCTGCGGCCCGACCGCCTCACTGTAGTCGCGCGCGTGGGTGCGGTTGGTGGTGCCGACCTCGCGCAGCCGCACGCCGCTCTTTGCCATCACCGCGGGTATACGAAACGAGCCGCCGATCTCGATCAGCTCGCCGCGCGAGACGATGACCTCGCGCTGCTCCGCCAAGGTGTTCAGCGCCAGCAGCACCGCGGCCGCGTTGTTGTTCACCACCGTGGCCGCCTCGGCCCCGGTGAGCGCACACAGGTCGGCCTCGACCACCTCGTCGCGCTCGCCCCGTTCACCGCGATCGAGGTCATATTCGAGCGCCACCGGGTGGCGTGCGGCTTCGGCCAGCGCCGCTAGCGCCGGCTCGGCCAGCAGGGCACGGCCGAGATTCGTGTGCACCACCACGCCGGTGGCATTGATCACGCGCGGTAGCGGCAGCTGCTCGCTCGCCCGCAGCTGCGTGCCGACGGCGACGACGATATCGGCCACCGCTGGCACCGCCGCGCTCTCGGCCAGCACGGCGCTGCGCAACTGCTCCAGGTGCACGCGAATTGCTTCGGTGACCGCGGCGCGGCGATAGCGCGCCAACAAGCCGGCCGCTGCCGCGCCCGTCAGCACCGCGTCGACCGACGGCAGTGAGCGTAGCGCCGCTTCCCGTGACATGCCGGCATCGTGCCCGGTTTTGGAGGGCGACTCAATCCGCCCGCTCAAGTCGGCTTGCCCGACGGTGTTGGCGGCTTACCGGCCTGCCGTTCGCTCTCCCAGTCGTGGTAGCCTTGGCGGTCCCAGAGCGTAATCGTCGTGGTGCTGAGCTGCCGGGTGGCTTCTTCGCCCTGCCAAACAAAGCGCACCGAATGGATGCTCTGCTGGTCCTTCCAGCCGTAAATCTCGTGCGTGCGGCCCTGCTTGTCGGTCTCCCGCTGGCCGTTGAGGCTGGGCGGGCCGTAGCGCGTGTTTAGGTCATTGAGAAAGTCCCAGACATTAGCGCCGACTTCACGATCGTAGGCCAGCGAGACCACCCGTTCGTGAAACAGATAGACCTCCAACTTGTTCGGGGCCTCGGCCGGGGGCGTCTTGGGGGTGCACACGCTGAAGCCCTGCGGGTTGTCGCGGCAGGCCAAGGCGCCGAGCTTAGTGCGCACCTCGGCGAGGCCGGCGCCCAAAACGATGCCGGCAACTTCTCGCGGCAGCGCTTCCGGCGCGGGCTGCGGCGGTGCCGGTGCCGCTGCCGGTGGCGGCGACTGCGCGGGCGCGGGCGCCACGGCGGTGGTTGGGGCCGGCGGCGGCGACTGCTCGCAGGCCGCCACCAGTGCCGCCAGCAGCATCCAGGTGCGGCGCTTCATGGCCGCAACCGTTCCAGCATGCGGGGAAACGGGATGGTTTCGCGCACGTGGTGCAAGCCGCACACCCACGCCACCATCCGTTCGATGCCCATGCCGAAGCCGGCGTGCGGCACCGAGCCGAAGCGGCGCAGGTCGAGATACCAACTGAAGGCCTCGGCCGGCAGCCCGTGTTGTGCGATCTTGCGGGTGAGGGTATCGAGATCGTCCTCGCGCTGCCCGCCACCGATGATCTCGCCGTAGCCCTCCGGCGCCAGCACATCGA
>JACQVA010000151.1 GCA_016210005.1 Deltaproteobacteria bacterium
CCCATAACACGTGGGGAGCACCGTCGGTGATCAGTGGTTCAGTTCAACGGGGCCTGCCTGCCGAAGCCGCGGCGCAGGCAGGCCTTTCCGCCATCCGGCGGCAACCATCCCACCATCTCGCGCAACGCCCCGTCGCGCCGGATGACGGAAAAACCCTTTTACGTTAGACGAGCGCAACTGCTGGGGGTGTGAATGATATGAGCAATGCGGTACCCGAAGCTGTTCAAGCCCTCATTGACCAGCGCACGGCTCACCTTCGGGTCGAACTGGAAAAGCTCAGGTCCGATGCGCGCGAATATGCCGCAGCAAAGGCGGACAGCGCCAGGACACAAGCCCTCGGTATCCTCGGTGGAGTCGCTCTGCTTCTGACCATAGTCGGAGGGTTGGGTTTTTCCACGTTGGTTGACAGCAAGGCGGTCAACGATGAGGTCGCGAAGCTGGGAGGCGAGAGGATCGTGAAGACGATCCAGGAACACGAAGCAGCAGCAGAAATGTCCGCCGCAAAGGCAGAGGCTCGTGCAGAGGCAATCCCTCTTACCGTCCAAGCCGGGACCGAGGTCATTGGCAGCTTTGGCGAAAACCGCGCAATTGGCCAACCGAAGGAGGTCGAAGTTCGGTTCCCTGCACCGTTCCGCAAGCCGCCAGTCGTGGTGGTATCTTCGATGGCACAGCAGGGAAGCAAGTATCCGGACACGTTCACGGCCACGGTCCGGGGTGTCTCCGAAAAGGGATTTACGGTGTTGGTTGCTCGGCTTGGGCTCCCGGGGTGGGGGCAAGATCTTCGCATTGGTTGGGTAGCGGCCGAGTAGATCTCGAACGAGTTGCAGCGACTGCGATCAGAAAATGCCCCTCTCACGAGAAGAAATCCTCGATATTGAGGCAAGGAACGAAACCCGGAAAGCGCTCCGAGCGGAGGTTAGCAAGGGTAGCTGGGCCTACGACTCGTTCGCGTGGATCGAAGCCGATACAAGACCCTACAAGGAGCGATCGTGCATTCTCATCAGACGGCGAAGTTGGTTCGACAACCTGCTCCGAAAGCACGGCTCCGTATTTCTCGATGAAGGAACCACCGGAGGAAGCCGGAAGCATGCGTTGCAGCCTGCGCGCGACGGACTGTACCTCGAAACTGCGCTCAACGACCCCATTGAGGATGACATCGCAAAGCTCCTCTCTGAAGTACGGCAACTCAGAAGTGACCTTCCCCCGCCTCCGGGGGAATCAAAGCCGCGCCACCGCCCACGACCGAAAAAGCCGACGTCGGGTAGAGCATTGCCCGCCGGTTCCCGAAAGGGAGACAAACCGATCTACGACACCGAATGGGAATTCCGCGAGTGGTTCGAGGATAACCTGGAGCAGTTCGGCTTCGAGGCGGTGATCTTGTCACAGGATCCATGTCCCGACTACGTCGTAAAGGCCAAGAGCGGGGAGGTATTCCGGGTGGAGGCGGAGTTGTTCGCTGCCAACTTCGTATCGCATGGCCACGATCCAGCGAAGGTTGACCGGATCGTGGCGTGCTTCGCAGCCGAAGACAAGATACAGGGTGTTCCGGTTTTGGCCGCAAACGACCTTCGAGAATACGATCCGAACCCGGCTCGCGCGCGCAAGGTGGGAGGTCCCCTGAGTCCAAGTGAACGGCGAGTCCTCTCCGTTGTGATCGCAAGCGGAGGCATGGAGTTGTCATCCCTCGCGCACCAGGGGTTCGCAGGCGACCTCCTGATGTATCGACGGGTGCCTCCCGACACGGTCGCGGCACTCCGCGGGAAACGCGTCACGGACTCGCTTTTCGAAGCCCTGCGGCCAGAGACCAGACTTTTCGCAAGGAGATTTCACTACGTGCTATTGGGTGCAGGCTTGAGCGATACCCTGTGCAAGGCGCTTGGCCGTCTTCAGTGGAGAGGGTTGGTGGCGCTGAGACCTCTGGCGATCCTTGCCGCTATGTATGACGGCGCTTTTGTTGATCACGATGGTTGGCTGCCGACCGAGGTATATGCGACGAAAAAGGCGTACGCTGAGTACTCCGTCGATTTCCGCGGTGGGCTCGGGAGGAAGCGAGCGTCTAACTCCAGCGTGCAGCGGACGCGCGGGAAAGACGCGCGCCGCTGACGCTTCGCGGTGAACCCCAAGCGAGGGCGAAAGGAGAGGCACGAATGATCAGATTGATTGCTGTCGTCATCGCCGCGGCTCTTGCTGCGTCCCCGGCGAGTGCGGGCTGCATTGGCCCCGTGATAATGGGCGAGTGCAAAGGCAGTGAAGTCCCGTGGGATACGCATCCGCCCGGCTACGAGGAAGACAGAGCTGCACCCCCAGGCTTTCACTGGGATAAACGTGGCACGCGGACCCAAGAGCGGCACCCCGAATGGGTTGATCCTTTCACGGGCCAGGATCCTCACGACTCTCACTGGTTCGACCAGGACCGTGAATGACGCTGAAATGCTGGTGCGCGGCGGCGGGCCCAGCTAGAATTTTCATTGACAGGCTCCGTAGGCCACTGTAAGGGAACCGGCAGTCATGATGGGTACGGTCTTGCAGAATGGACCGGTCTGGGAGCACCTTCTGCCATCAACACGAGCGGGACCCTCACGGGCTAGTCTGGAGCGACGGACGTTTCTTGGATACTTCAAACTCCTTAAGGAGGTAGAGTCATGCCGAATCCGGGACAGGAACTATCAAGCATCGACTTCGAGTCCATGCTTGGCGGACCACTGGTCGCCGTCATTAACGCGCAGGCACAGGCCGCCATTTCCACAGTCAACTTTATCAAGGAGGTCGGTTTCAAGAAGCCGGCCGCTGAGGAAGCGGCTGGCGGCAACACGTCCACACTGGATCCGATCTACGTCACGTTCAAATACCCGAAGGAGCTGAGTCCATACCAGCCTGCCGTTGGTGATCCAGCTAATCCTGGAGCGCTTCCTCCGTACAATGCCGGTCCACCAGTAGTCGGTGATCCCAATTATCCTCAGGGGCGTCCAGCTTATGTACCGGCGGTGAAAGCGACGTACGAGACACAGCAACTGGAGGTGCCGATTCTGACCATGCTCCCCATTCCTTTTATCAGGATCGACCTTACGACAATCGACTTCAACGCGAAGATCAACTCCGTCGAGTATCGGAAGACCGATACTAACCTGAAGATCGACGCCTCATTGGAGGCAAAGGCCGGTTGGCTGTGGGGGTCGGCCAAGCTTAAGGTGTCGACGTCGTTCCAGCGCACGACTTCGCAAGGCAACACAGTGGACCGCACCTACTCCATGGCGGTGCACATAAAGGCCGTGCAAGATGAAATGCCGGCGGGAATGGAAAAGCTGCTCGGGATTCTCGAGGGCGCAATCGTTTCAACGCCGGCGGCTAAGTAGATCAGTCCGGTCGGAGGGAGCTGTGACGTCACATGTATCTCGGGGATTACCTCGGTCAGCTTCTATCAGAGATCTCGATGGCGCGAATGCAGGCCGATCTGGAGACGGTTCGGCTGGCGGAACTCTACGCCACGCACCCGCTCCTTCGCACAATGCCCGTACCACACGTGAGGCTGCCAGACGTCGAGATGGAGATCCCGGTGCTGATCAAGGCCTCCGAAGAGCCCCGCGCCGGCGAATCGGCACGGGGTGGGGCGACGCTTGCGGATATGAGCCGAAAGTTCGACGAAGTGCTCGCGGCGCACCTGTCGAAGGCCGGCATGGCGTTATCCGCGGCCGACCGCAAGAAGCTGCGTGCGGCGCTCGATGAGCGGCTCACCCAGACCGGAGTGCCGACGGAGATCTCGGTCGACGTGAATCGGGTGGCGGACGATCTCACGTCCACCGCGCTTCGCGTCGTCGGAGAACTGAGGCCGAAGTCCACCGCGGAGCCGGCCATTGTGACGCCGATCGGGGCCGAATTTAGGGAGGCCGTGCGACTCGAGTTCCTCAAACTTCGCACGCCGCCCCCTCGCCTGACCGTGCTGGTGACGAGTGCCGAAATTCGGGAGGCCGGCACGACGGAGAACCTGACGCGGCTCCGTCTCAAGGTGTCAGAGCAGGGTGTCGAATGGACGACGATTGAGTCGGAAGGCGTGCGGCACGATCGTTTAGTTCCCGAGTAGTCGGCTGTCCGATGCTGCGCATCATGCACGTCGAAGAAATCGCGGACCTTCTACTTCTGCTCCCGGATCTCATCCAGCAGCAGGAGCGGCGCTCCATCGATTTCGCGCGAAACGCTGGCGCGTGGTTGAGTTCGTTGGAAAGAGTATTCGCCGCCAGCCGGCTCTACCAGGCTGGGAGCATCGCCATGCTGCGAAGTAATCTGGTTGCGGCGGAGCAGGGCCAGGTGCCTGCTGGCATCGAGTTTCGCGGCCGCCCGAGTCGTTCGCGACTACTGAACGCCGTAGCATCGCAGGCCCTGCAGCGCGCGGCCGAAGTGGCGTCGACCCTGATAGCGGAGAACCAGCCACGCCTTGCGGAAGCCGAACGGGTCGCTCAGCAGATCGTCGGCGCGGCTTTGTCGCGGGGGCTGATCACCGCTCGCCAGGAGGAAGTGAGCAACACCCAGTACCTGCGAATGCTCCGGCGCAGCCTCGTCACAAGCGGCGATCTGGAGAGCGCCGTTGTTCGCCTCGAAGGCTTGGTCGGACCCCACGACGCGCTAATACTCTTTGACCGCGCGCTAGCGCCCCATCTGGACGTCACTTCACTGGCAGTACAGTCGTGACGTTTCCTTCCTCCGGGTGAGCGAGAGCCAACAGGCAGGAGACGCGCCCACATGAGAACATCCAACCTGAGCGGAAGAGACTGGTGGCGCGCCAATCAGGCGAGCTATCCGAACAGTCGAGAGATCGACGACCTTGAGTCCGGCT
This sequence comes from Deltaproteobacteria bacterium, assembly GCA_016210005.1. Taxonomy (NCBI): domain Bacteria; kingdom Pseudomonadati; phylum Myxococcota; class Myxococcia; species Deltaproteobacteria bacterium. Next base: position 4,829 of record JACQVA010000151.1, read on the forward strand.
TTCGCTCAAGGGTCGAAGATTTCATCGGCTCGCTGAGACATGCTGCGGCTGCGGTCGTCGTGAATAGCACGCGGAGGAATGCGATCCGCGCGCACCTTATGCACTATTGCTGGAAAGTAGCCTACGGCGAGATTGATCCAAAGGACGTGCCGAAGCGTGGCGGTCTCGACATCGAGTGGGACCACGGCGACCTTGAGAAATCGCGGAAGGCGGCGGAAGAGATGGTCAACCTCTTCGGCATGGCGCACATTGCCGCCCTCACCTCGAATCACATTCGTGGCAAGGCCATTGATATGAACATCTCTTGGAAGGATACGCTCGTGATGATGCGACCCACACCCCTTCTCACGAGGATCGAGCGTCGTCCGCGAACGGGACAGAATCGCGAGCTGCACGAAATCGGAGCCACCGTATTTGGGGTCCGCAAGCTCGTGTCGGACCCGCCGCACTGGTCGTACAACGGAAGGTAGGGCCGAAGTCTCCTCAGTCCATGAACCCTCTCCGCCAATAATGAGGGTGAGACAGTTGGGTGGGGATAATGTCAGACCTCCTGACCTCCCCCTCGTAAGCGGCTGAATGTCAAGGCTCGCCTAAACTGACCGGGCTCAGCTCGGCCAAACTGACCGCGTATCGGGCGCGATGATCCACAGGCGATCGGGGAGATTGTCCACAGCCTCTTTGCGCTGTCGAGGTAGACGCATTGTGCGGCGCTGGGAAGCCGCGGATGCGGCCCGCGGATGGGGCCGGGGGCAGCTCTGCACAAGCTGACGGAGCGAGCGCGGGGCGGCGGGGTGCGGCCCCGTGAGGATGAGGCCGCGGCGGGGCGGGGAGCGATCTTTGGGGCACGCCGCTCGC
>JACQVA010000152.1 GCA_016210005.1 Deltaproteobacteria bacterium
GCCTCGATGCGCATGCGAATCGCATCGATCGCACCGACCGGAAAAACCAACCCCGCCGCTTCCACCACCGCCGTCACGCATGTACGTCTACCGCAATCCAACCTCCGTGTCCAGAGGCCACAAGTCGGGCAGGGTCAGGTTTAGCATGGGTCCGAAGATTTCTCCCGTCCCCCCCGTCGGCACGAGCACAGGCGCCGCCGCACAGCGGGCAGCCCACGCCGGCGCGCTGCACTAGCGGCCGGGCGTTTGTGGGTTTACGGCGAAGGGTGTCCGGCTCGGCGCACGAAGCGGCAGCGCCACCACCGTTGATCTCGGGTCGGCTTTTGGTAGCCTGCGGCCAGCCGAGGAGGCCGTAGTGAAACCCGAACGCAAACCCCGCCGACCACATTTTTCTTCCGGCCCCTGCGCCAAGCGGCCGGGCTGGAGCCTCGAAGCCCTGCGCGGCGCGGTCGTCGGACGCTCGCACCGCGCCAAGATCGGCAAAGAGCGGCTCAAAGCGGTGATCGATCGCAGCAAGGCGATTCTGGGCCTGCCGGCGGATTACCGGCTCGGCATCGTTCCCGGATCCGACACCGGCGCCGTGGAGATGGCGCTGTGGTCTCTGCTCGGAGCCCGTCCCGTCGACGTGCTCGCCTGGGAGAGCTTCGGCCAGGGTTGGTTGACCGACGTGACCAAGCACCTCAAGCTCGACGTCCGCGGCTTCACCGCCGACTATGGTGAACTCCCCGATTTGTCGCAGCCCGACTTCACCCGCGACGTTGTCTTCACCTGGAACGGCACCACCTCGGGCGTGCGTGTCCCCGACGGCGCCTGGATCAAGACCGGCCGTACCGGGCTCACGATTTGTGATGCCACGTCGGCGGCGTTCGCGATGAAGCTGCCGTGGGACAAGCTCGACGTCGTCACCTGGTCCTGGCAGAAAGTGCTCGGCGGTGAAGGCGCGCACGGGATGCTGGCGCTGTCACCGCGGGCGGTGGAGCGGCTGCAAACCTACACGCCGGCTTGGCCGTTGCCCAAAGTCTTTCGCCTGACGAAGAAGGGCCAGCTTGACGAGGAGGTGTTCGAGGGCTCGACCATCAACACCCCGTCGATGCTTTGCGTCGAGGACGCCCTCGACGGCCTGGCTTGGGCCGAACGCGAAGGCGGCCTTGACGCTCTGGTCGCTCGCTCGGAGGCGAACTTGGCCACCGTCGCCGCCTGGGTCGAGCGCACCCCGTGGGTGGAGTTCCTCGCGCGCGCGCCGCGCACGCGCTCGTGCACCTCGATCTGCCTGAAGGTCGTCGATCCGTGGTTTGAGAAGTTGGACGCCGAGGCGCGCGCGGCGGCGATCAAGAAGCTGGCCGGCATGCTGGAGAAGGAAGGCGTGGCCTACGACATCGCCGGCTACCGCGACGCACCGCCGGGGCTGCGTATCTGGGGCGGCGCCACGGTCGACAACGATGACATCGTCTGCCTGCTGCCCTGGGTCGACTGGGCGTTCGCCGAGTTGCGCGCCTGAGGTCGGGAGCGGGGATCAGCTGGCGTCTGCCAGCCGATCGAGGAAGGCGAGCGTTGCCGCCGCGGCGTTGTTTGCCGCCAAGTGATAGTAGGCGAAGAACTGCGCCGGAAACCCCGGCAACCCCAGTGGGTCGCCGGCGCCGTCCGACACCGCCCGAAAGGCGATGAACGGCAAGCCGCGCGCGACTGCCTCGCGGGCAATCGCGGCGGTCTCCATATCTTCGGCCACCGGCGCCGCAGCGGCCGTCGCCGAGGCCGCGGCCCTCAACGCATGCCAAACCGCCGGCGCCCTGGCAGCGCTTGCCGTCGTAACGTCACAGCCGAACACATCATCGCCAGCAGCTTGGCAGGGAAACGGTGTGTCGCCGAACGTATCGCTGCTTTGGCCGACACCGCCTATGACAACCGCAGGCTCGTGCGGCAAACACACCGGCTCTTCCAAACTTACGGCCGGCACCAGCGTGCAACGCTCGAGCGCAAGCCTTCGAGGCTGCGCGATATCGCCGGCTAGCGCGAGCCACCCGGGATCGGCGCTGTAAGATGTGCCATCGGCGAGCACCCACGTCGCCGGCACGCTCACATCCGCAATCCGCAGCGAGCTGCCGGCAACACCCGAGACCACCACTCCGGCAACCTCGAAGCGCTCGAGCAGCGCGCGCGTGGTCACGCCGGCGTTGGTCAAGCCGATGCCCGTAAGACCGAGCACCACCGGCACGCCCGCCAGTACCCCCACACGGAACACCCGGCCCTCGATCACCACCGTGTCGTCGATGACGGCCTTTGCCAGCAACGGCGACAGCTCAGCCGGGAACGCGCTCAGTACAGCAAGGAAAGGTGGGGCCGGTTCACCGCTCAGCCTTCCGCCACACGCGCCCGCAACCACGGCAAGCGCGATAGCGATGGCTCGCGGCCACCAACCTCGCGGGTCAAGTATTGAGGCTCGCCTGTGGTTCTTTCTCATTCCTTCTCCAGGTACCAACAAGCTCATTCGACGCCTCGCGGCTATTGCTTGCAGCATACGCCAGGACCGCCTCGCCAACCAACCGCTCCAAGCGCGCCGACGGCGGCACCGCGGGGTTGATCCGCCCTGTCGCTCTGGGGTATCCAGCGCGCATGAGCGGGGAGCAGCAGAGCACGGTTTGGCGCTGGGTCGTACTGGCGGGCGCCGTCACGATCGCTGGGCTGGCGGGCATCTGGCGGCTTATGCCTGCGTCAAACGAGGCCGTGACAGAGGCTGTGACAACGGCTGAGTCTCAGCGCCCCGGCGTGATCCCGAAAGGGCGCAACCCGGCGGTGATGGCCACTCCCAACAGCGCCCACCCTGATCCCGCGCCCCCAGAAGCGGGATCCAAACCTGCGGCCGAGGAGAACGCTTCGGAGTCCGCGGAGGACGAGATTGCCATGGCCTGGGCGGCGGTGGATATGGCCGAGGTCCGCCGGGCGATGCCTGAAAACCTTTACTGGAAACTGTCGCTGCCGACGAAGGATCCGAAGGTGCAGGAAGAGCGCGCGGCCGAGCGCGACCGCTGGAACGTCGAGTACGGTAAGATCCTCTCGGGCACAGGCAGCGAGGAAGAGATCCGCTCCTTCTACGACCACCGCGCGCGGCTCTCGGGCGACTACATCGAATTCGCGACCTACCTGCTCGATCACTATCGCGAACAGTTGCCCGAGCGGGACGTGAGCATGCTGGAGCTGGCGCGGCGCATGCACAACGCGCGGCTTGAAGAGATTCCCCGCAAGTACGAGGAGGCGCTGGAGCGTAAGCGCCAACAAGACGCGGCGCGCGAGGCCTGGTTGGCCGGCGAGGTCGAGTTCGCTGCGCCCGGTCCGGACTCGCAATAGCTGTCTCGGGCTGCGGGCCGATCTAAGTACGCTGCTTCACTAGTCCGCTCACCAGCGAAACAGCAGTGGCAACAACCGCTCGATGCCGGCGGCACGGCGTGGCGAGTAGGGAAACCACGCCTGCTCACGCGCGCGGCTGCGCCGCTCGGCGAGGATGGCCTGCGGCACGCAGAACTGGCGCACTCCCGGCGCGCCGCCGCGGCGGGCGCCGACGCCGCTCTGCTTGACACCACCGAACGGCAAGGCCGGCACCCCGCCGGCGAGCACGCACTCGTTGACGCACACGCTGCCGGTCTCCAGCTGCTTGGCGATGGCGATGCCGCGCTCGGTGTCGCGGGTCCACACGCTGGCGCTCAAGCCGTACGCGCTTTCGTTGGCCAGCCCAACCGCCGCCGCCGCACTCGGCACCGCCATCACACCGACCACGGGTCCGAAGGTCTCCTCGCGCATGATCGCCATGGTGTGGTCGACGCCGTCGAGCACGGTCGGCGCGAAGAAGACCCCCGCGCCGCCACCGGCGATGCGGTGTCCGCCGGTAAGCACCCGGGCGCCGCGCGCCACCGCATCGCGAATGTGCCGCTCGACGATCTCGACCTGGCGAGCGCTGGTGAAGGGGCCGAAGTCGATGGCGGCGCCGGCACCGTTCGGCCCGGTGCGCAGCGCGCGCATCTGCTCGACCAGCAGCCGCTTGAAGCTCTCGGCGACCGCGGCTTCGACGTAGATGCGCTCGATCGACATGCAGACCTGGCCGGTCATTAGGCACGAACCCCAAGCGGCGCCGCGAGCCGCGCGCTCGAGATCGGCGTCGGCGAGCACGATCATGGCGTCCTTGCCGCCGAGCTCGAGCAGCACCGGCGTTAGCCGCCGGCTGGCGCGCTCCATGACGCGGCGGCCGGTGCCCGGAGAGCCGGTTACACAGACCATGTCGGCGTGATCGACCAGCGCCGCGCCGCTAGCGCCTTCGCCGATAACGACCTGCAGCACCCCCGGCGGCAGGACGCGGTTGGCCGCCGCCACCGCGTGCTGCACGGCCAGCGGCGTCAGCTCCGAAGGTTTGACCACCACGCAGTTGCCGGCGAGCAGCGCCGGAATGGCGTCGCCCAAAGCCAGCGTGAGCGGCGCATTCCAGGGCCCGATCACACCAACCACTCCGACCGGTTTGTAGTGGATGATCCCCTTCTTGCCGAACAGCGGCCATGCGCTCACCCGCTCGGGCCGCAACCAGCGGGGGGCGCGGCGGGCAAAGTGGCCGATGTCGAGGCACACGCTCATGAGCTCGCCGACAACGTCAAAGCGAGCCTTGCCGGTCTCGCGCTCGAGCGCGGTGAGAATGTCCCGGCGCGCTGCCACCAGCTCACGGCGAGCGCGGCGGAGCAGCCGGGCGCGCTGTCGTACGGGCAGCGCCGCCCAGGCGGGTTGCGCCTGTCGTGCCTGCTGCACGACTCCCGCGACTCGGGCCTCGTCAGCGATCGGCAGCTCGGCCACGCACTCGCCCGTGCACTTGTCGTACACCTCGAGCACGGCGGCATTGACCTCAGCGGCGAGCGTCGAACCGGCTTCCATCGTACTCTCTTTCCGCTCAGCGCCAGGCCGAGCCCGAGGCGCCCTTGAGCGGCGCGCACGTCCCCGAGTCAGCGGCCGGGGCGCTGAATCCTCTGCGAATCATGGCCGTCGTGAACACCGCATACGCGCCAGTGAAGGTCAGAGTTGAGAGCAAGATCGCCATAAGCGGCGTCCCCGCCGGCGTCACGTCCGCCACCAGCAGGTAGAGCGTCACGCAGATCATGTAGACGTACGTTCCGGCCTGCCCGCCAACGGACCAGAACGGCTGGAACGGCAGGCTGTAGAGCGGGGCGGGCGAGCTACCGGCCGCTCGCAGCCGGGCATCGATCAATTGGTTGATGCCGACGATCACCAGCGCCGTAAACAGCCAGCCGCCGTAGTTACTCAACGGCACGCCGAAGTGAATGCCGGCGGGCTCGTAGTGATACAGGTCGCCGAGATGCCAGTAGCGGCCGAGCAGCGTGATGGGATCGATCACGATATCCATCCAGGTAATCAGTACCGCTGCCAGCACCCAAAGGCGCCAGGATGTGCTCAGGCTATCCGGCTCGACCCGCCGCACGGCAGCGCCGGCGCCGCGCAGCGGTGACAGCAGCGTGCAAGCCGACGAATAGCCGAGGTAGGTGAGTGCGGCGAAGCTCAGCGAGGCGAAGATCGGCACGCCGCCGGCCGCGAGTTCGCCCGCGAAGCTTTCCTGGTGGTACACGTAGTAGCCAAACGGAAACCCGGTGTGCGTGCTGCTGAATTCCACCAGCCAACCGATGGCGGTGCCGGTCACCAGCCAGAGCAGCATTCGCCTCACACCGCGCTCGGCGAGCGCGAGAATCGCAAACGCCGCAAGGTTGGCAAGCACAGCCGGTCGGTTGACCAACATCAGATATGCTACCTCCATGATCGGCTCGCCTCCTAGCTGGGGCTGTCTATCCCCGCATCAGCACTGCGCCGCCTTCGTCCCCCCAGCGGCCTTCTTCTGCCACAACCGGCCTGCGTTTTGCCAGGGCGGCGGCGGTTCCCCAATCCGGCTCTCCGCGAAGACAGCAGGAAACAGCCGACAGGCGCCGAAGATAGCGCCAGACACGGCCTCCCGGGAGCGGCCGTGAGGCGGCGCCTCCCCTTCCAGTAGCGCGCGCATGTCGTGGGTGGCATTGGGAGCATCATCTCGAGCCACTCGGCGACTGCCCACCGCCGCAGCCGTCGCTACTGGTATAAGGCCGGCTCAAGACGGGCTAGCAACGTCAATGGTCTGCTTTGATTGAAGCGGAGAGGGAGGGATTCGAACCCTCGGTAGAGGTTTAAGCCCCTACACACGCTTAGCAGGCGTGCGCCTTCGACCACTCGGCCACCTCTCCAAGCGAAAAGACCTTGATTTCACTACATCCGCCGTCGTCTGATTGCAACGGCCTGCAAGTAAATTCACACCGCCATCATGGCCATTGGCCGGCATGGTCGAGCGCGCTGAAGAAGCGGGCGATGTCATCCTCATTGTTGTAGAAGTGCGGCGCCAGGCGTACGCCGCCGCCCCGTGGGCGGCAAAGGATGCCCTGGCGCCGCAGGCTGCTGACGAGCTGACTGGGATCGTCGCCAAGGCGAAAAGTAAGGATGCCGGAGCGCTCTTGTTCTCGCCACGGGCTTAGGATCTGCGCGCCGCGCGCGCGCAAGCCCTCGGCCAGCAGCGCGCTCAGCTCGAGCACGCGCGTCTCGATGGCCGCCGCACCGGCGTCGTGCAGAAGATCGAGCGCCGCCCCTAGCGCATGGATGCCTAAGTACGGCGGTGTGCCGGGCTCCAAACGCCCGGCATCGCTGCGTAGCTCGAAACGGTACGGCAAGTAGTGGTCGGCGTCGGTGACGCTCTTCCAGCCGAGTAACGTGGGCTGCACCTGCTCGATCACCCGCGGCGAGACGTACAAGCAGCCGCAACCCTCCGGTGCCAGCAACCACTTGTGGCCGCCGGCCGCCAGGCAATCGATCAGCGCCTGCGTGACATCAATCGGCAACGCCCCAACTGCCTGAATGGCGTCGACGCAAAACAGGAATCCGCGCTCGCGGCAAAAGGCGCCGAGGGCGCGCAGGTCGCAGCGAAATCCCGTCTGCCAGTCCACCGCGCTGACTGCCAGCAGGCGGGTACGGGCATCGCTGGCAGCACGGACTTCATCAACGCCGAAGCGGCCATTGCGTGGCGTGACCATGCGCGTATCCACGCCGAAGCGGCGCAGCCCCCACCAGGGGTAAACGTTCGACGGGTAGTCGCCATCGATGGCGATGATGTTGTCACCCGCCCGCCAACTGAGACCGCCGGCGACCAGCGACAAGCCTTCCGAGGTGTTGGTGATGAACGCGATGTCGGACGCCTGCGCCCCGATCAAACGGGCGAAAGCCGCACGCACCGCCTGGGCGCGTTGCTCCCAGGCCTGGTGCACACGACCGTCGACGGCAGTGGCCTGCTCGATGAAGCCGGTCACCGCACGAGCAACCCGCAGAGAAACCGACGACACGCCGGCATGGTTGAAATTGATCAGTTGCTCACACGAGGGGAACTCTGCCCGCCACCGCGCGTATTCCATTGCCCACCTCCGCTGCGCTCTTTATACTCGACCCATGGACCGGTTGCAGCGTTTCTTCGCAACGATTGTTCAGCGGGCGTTTTGGGAGCTCGGCCTGGCTGAGCCACCCGTGGTCGAACACGTCAGCCAGGTGCTGGCCGCTTTTGCCAGCGCCGACAACCTCTATCGGCTGCGTTCGCTCGAGGGCAAACGGGTCGAGAGCCTGGTACAAATGATGATCGAGCTGCCCGGCGCCGGCGAGCGTAAGCGGCTGGAGCGCGAGCGCGACCTGCGCCGTTACATCGGGGACTATGCCCTGTTCATGAGCGGGATCTTTCGCAGCCACGCCGAGCGCGGCGGCTTCCTGGGCTACTACATCCAGACCGGCCGAGATTCGTACTGGAGCGTGTCTGAACTCGATGTGGCGCTCTATCGCTCGGGCTTCCTGCTCTTCCAAGATCTGTCGCGCAATTTCGAGTTCTACTCCGGGGCGCTGGACTACCTGCGCAAAGCGTATTTTGTACCGAGCCCAGGCACCGATCCGTTCGCTGACTTTCTCAAACACGTGGACGGTTGGGTGCGCCGGGGCATTTCTGCCAACTAAACGAGTCGCGTGGAGTGCTTTACTATCTCCCCGTGGTCGTGCCACAAGCGCTGGTAAGTCACCATGACGGACCTGCCGGGTAGCGAGCATCGTTGCGAGCACAACCCGCCCCAGCGGGTGATCACTCTGGTCTCACGGCGACCGCCGCGCCACACCGGCGCTAGGGTGGCCCTGCTGGTGGCCGTGCTGGTCGCCGGTGCCGCTGGGGTGTGGTGGTGGCAGGCAAGCTCGGCGCCAAACGCGGCCAAGTCCCCCAGCGCTTCGCCGCCGGCCGCGCCCGAGCCGCCACTGCCGCTGGCTGCTCCCGATCGCTTCACCGTAGCGCTGGCGCATCTGGGTAACGATACTGACGGCCTGGAAGAGCAGCGGCTGGTGGCCGCGCTGGCCGATGCCGAACCCGCGCAACTACTGCGCTTCGACCGCACCATCGCTCCGACCGGCATGGGGCTGGGCGCAAGCACCAGAGCTGGGCACGACACGGCTCGTGGCTATCTAGCCGAAGCCGGGGCCCAGGCGGTGATGTGGGGCGTCGTTACCGGCCACCAGGAAGAACAACTGGTGAGCTTGTGCTGGACGCTGGCCTCGCAACTGCGACATGGCGGCCGCTGGGGGCGCTACGAGCTGCCGGGCGAGCTGCTGCTGCCGGCCGTGGGTTGGCGCGAGCTTGCCGATGTCGTCCGGCTCTTGGTGGTCGCTCACAGTCTGGAGTTCTACGGTGCCGAGGCCGGCCCCTCACCCGAACGCCTGCGGACACTGGTGGAAACGGTTCGGCCGCTGGCCTACGCGCCGCGCGGGCGCCGAGTCATGAGCAATGAGTCCCGCGCCAACCTGCGCTTTGCGCTGGCGACCGCGCTGGCGCTCTACGGAGAGCACACCGGCCGCGCCGAGGCGTTGCAGGAGGCGGTGACCATTTTGCGCGAGTTGCTCGCCGAGGGGCTCGCCGGGAACGAGTCGCTGCGGCCGGCGGCGGTACAAAACAACTTGGGTAACGCACTGTCTCGCCTCGGCGTGGTGGTTCCCGACGTGGCTTCGCAGCGGGCTTATCTCGAACGCGCCACGTCCGCCTATCAGGCTGCCGTGATGGAGCTCTCGGGCAAGGGCGACCGGCCGTCCTGGGCCACAGCGCAGAGCAATCTCGGCACTGCGTTGACGGCCTTAGGTGAACGCGCCTACAGCACCAGCCAACTCGAGCAGGCGGGCGCCGCCTTCCGTGCGGCATTGACGGAGCGTGCCCGCGATCGCGACCCGCTGGCGTGGGTGGCGACGCAGATCGGGCTGGGTGTGAGTTTGCGTAGACTCGGCGAGCGCAGCAAACAAGCCGGCACCGTGTGCCAGGCCCTCGAGGCCCATCTCTCGGCGTGGGCGGCGCTGGGCACGCACGCGGCTGTGTACGGCGGGCGTACGGCGGCGGAGATCGAGCGCGACCGGCGCGTGCTGGAATCGGCTTTCAGCCCAGCCGAGGTGCGCGACTGCTTCAAGCGCAACGAGGCCCAGCTGAGCCGGCTGCCGCGCCCGCCCGCACCGCCGCCCTGAAGGAGTGATTGCGGCAATGCGTGCGCTGCGCTGGTTCGGCTCCTTCCTGTTCGTCTTTGGAGCGATCATGCTGGTGCTGGTGTACGTCCAGTACCAGGACATCAGCACGGGTGCGCCGATGGAGAGCCTTGTGCGCAAGATCACCTCGATCCAGATACAGCTGGAAGATCTGCATCGCAGCGTCGGCTCCGCCATCACCGTTCGCCAGCACTCGAGCACTGCGCGCGAACGCTTACAGCGCCTCTACGAGATCGAGGCGCTCCCGTGAGCATGCGGCTTGCGCTGGTGGCTAAATGGCCTCGCCGCCATTGACCATAGTCGTACCGGCGGAGGTCCAGGGACAACGGCTCGACGTGTTCCTGGTGCGCACCCTTGCCCAGGCCTCGCGCGAGCGGGTGCGGGAGCTGATTGCGGCCGGTGGTGTGCGGGTCAACGGACACCGGCGCGCCAAAGGGACGCGGGTCGCCGCCGGCGATGTCTTGTTCATCGAAGGCTGGGACGCGGCGGGCGCAGCAGCGCCGGCCGCCAACCCGAGCTTGAGCCTGTCCGTGCTCTACCAAGATGCCGAGGTGTTGGTGCTCGATAAGCCGGCCGGTATGCCCACGCATGCCCTGCGCAGTGATGAGCGGCATACGCTGGCCAACTTTCTCCTGGCGCAATTCCCTGAGCTGAGCACGGTCGGCAAGGACCTGAGGGAACCCGGCCTGGTGCACCGTCTCGACACCGACACCTCCGGCGTCGTGCTGGTGGCGCGGACCGCGGTGGTCTGGGGACTACTACGCGAGCAATTCACCCGCCGGCAAGTCCACAAGGAGTATGTCGCCCTGGTGGCGGGTGAGGTGGTGCACGGCGGCGAGATCAGGACCGCGATCGCTCATGACCGGCGCCATCGCCGCCGCATGCGTGTGTGCACCAGTGCCGAGCAAGCCGCGGCCTTGCGCGCGCGTCCGGCCATCACGAGTTACCGGCCGTTGCAGCGGCTGCCCGGGGCTACGCTGCTGGCCGTCGAGATCGCCACCGGTGTCATGCACCAGGTGCGGGTGCACTTGGCATCAATCGGCCATCCGCTGGTGGGCGACCGGTTGTACGGCGGCCCGCCGGCCGCACGGCACATGTTGCACGCCTCATGCATCGCTTTCGTGCACCCGCGAACGGGAGCACGGGTGCGGGTGGAGAGTGCGCCGCCCGAGGATTTCCAAGTCGCGGTGGCGTCGCGCGGTGGTCAGGTGCGGGGCCGACTGGGTGGCGGTTGACTCGCCGACAGCGCGGATGCCGGTTACGCCGCGCGGCCTTTCGGCTTGGCCGACTTGACGCAGGCGCCGCAGAGGTTGTGAACATTGTTGGGGTCCTCCACCAGGCCGTCGTCCATGTTGTGGCAGATCTTTCTGCACTCGGCGCAAATGAAGTACACGCCCTCGATGGTCTTGTTGATGCGCTCTCGGTTGAGGATGCGGCCCTTCAGCTTGTCGACGCGAATTCCCAGGAGGGTTTCGTACTGCCGCTTGATCTTACGGCGGCCGGCCTCATCCTTGGGCAGGTCGCCCTCTTCGACACCCTCGTCGCGTTCGTCCACCTCGAAGATGCTGTGCCCTTTGCGTACTTTTTCCTTCTTGGAGGTGCGGCCCATTGACATCCCCCCTCTCTTAGCGCGTGCGTTCGCTGAACCCACACTCCTTTTCGCAAACCCAGAAGAAGCCCTTGCGCCCGTAGCCGGTGAAATAAGTCACGCGGCTGTCGGCACCGCAGTTGGGGCACGCTCGCGCCCGTGCGACCTTATCCGCCGATTTCTGAGCGGTCTTGGCTTTCTTCTCGGCCATGTCCTGGTCCTCCTAGCGTAAACAGTGCGCTCACACGAGCCGACGACTACGATGGTTCAGGGTGGCAGCGCAGCTCGAAAAAAAACCGGCCGCGCTTGAGCAAGCCGAGACCGGTTGCGTTACACCCCGAAGCGGAATGTATAACGGACGGCAGTCAGCCAGTCAACGTTGCGCTCGTGGCCTACTCACTAAGCGGTACCCGGACGATCATCTGTGCCGGCAAACTGAAGTTGCCGCCCATATCACGCAGCTGTACCGTCACCAGGGTATCGCCGGGTGGGAAAGCGAAGGCGTGGGCAACCGGGGCGCAGAACTGAGCCGTGCTGTTGGCGTTGACGAATTTGAAATCACCGTCGGGCAACAACGTGCAGGCCTCGCCTCGATCCCGGCCCGATGATGTGCCCGAACCGTCGACGAAGCGGCAACCGAGATCGCTCAGGGCATCGGCGACCGCTTGCGTGGGCGAGAAGTCGGGCGGGGTAACTGCCGGAACACCGCCGATATCGGGCAACCGATTGTCGCACACGGCGGTGCTGCCGTTGCCCAGCGCTCGCGAGACGAGCACCTGAAGATCCGGTCGCACGGTGGGATCATCGGCTTCGTACGCGTACGTGTCCAAGCCCACTCGTTTGCGGCTACCGCCTGGGCGACCCTCGACCACCAAGCTGAAGTTGAAGCCGAGCGGACGGCTGTAGATTGGGACGCCCCCGGCAAACCCGCTCGGCGTCGGGACGGTACCGTCCGCATTCACCGCGCCGATGAAGCTGATGCCGGGCCCTGGGAACGGGGTATTGGTAGGCGTGCGCGTGATGCTCGGGGTGAAGGTGACGCTCGGCGTCCTGGTTATCGTGGGTGTTGCCGTAGGGGTTCCGGTGTTGGTCGGGGTTCGCGTCAGGGTCGGCGTGCGGGTCAGCGTCGGCGTCCGAGTGATGGTTGGGGTCAGCGTGATGGTTGGGGTGCGGGTCAGGGTTGGTGTCAGGGTTGGTGTCGCGGTGAGCGTGATGGTGGGCGTCGGCGTAATCGTTGGTGTGGCAGTCGGGGTACGAGTCGGCGTGATGGTAGCGGTCGGTGTCGGCGAGGCGGTCGAGGTTGTGGTTGGTGTCGGCGTTGGTGTTCCCGTCAGCGTAGGCGTGCGCGTGAGGCTCGGCGTCGCCGTCCGGGTGCGAGTTGCCGATTGGCTGGGGGTAGCCGTCGGCGAAGCGGTTGGTGAGGACGTGCGGGTGTGAGTAACCGTCGGCGTTGCTGTCGCTGTCGCTGTCGGCGTGCGGGTTCGCGACGGGGTGACGGTGAGCGTCCGCGTGACGGTAGCGCTGTTGGTTGGGGTGTTTGTGGGCGGGCGCGTGCCGGTTATGGTTGGCGTTGGCGTTCCCGTCACTGTCGGTGTGCGTGTGCGCGACGGGGTGCGCGTGAAGGTCTCGGTAGGAGTCGTAGTCTGGGTCAAAGTCGCCGTGGGCGTCCTGGTGGCGGACGCGCTGGCAGTGGGCGCCGCCGTTGGGCTCAGGGTGGCGGTACGGGTTGCCGTGGGAGTGCGGCTCGGGGTGATAGTGGGCGAAAGACTGGCCGAGTAAGTCGGGGTGGCGGTGCGACTGGCAAACGGGGTTGAGGTAACACTGGCGGTGGCCGTGCTCGATCCTGTCGGAGTAATGGTCCGCGTCTGAGTTGGCGTGGGGGTGTCACTGGGCGTGCGGGTGGCAGTGCGGGTGCGACTCGGTGTTACCGACGGAGTCAGACTAGGCGTTGGGCTCTGAGTTGGAGTGAAGGTTGGCGGCCGCGTGCCAGTTATGGATGGAGTTGCGGTTCCGGTTGAAGTGGGCGTGCGGGTACGGCTCGGGGTGACGGATGGGGTGCTGGTTGGAGTCGCCGAGGCCGTTCGCGTTGGAGTGTTCGACGGCGTTGCGGTGTTGCTCGGGGTGCTCGATGCGCTAGCCGTTGGTGTACGGGTGCGAGTACTCGAGCTAGTCGGCGAACTGGTCGGCGTCCTTGAGAACGAGGAGGTCGGCGTTGCTGTCGCGGTCGGGGTAAGGGTCGGAGAACTTGTCGGCGGCCGGGTGCCGGTGACTGTAGCGGTCACAGTCGGCGAGCGCGTTGGGGTACCGCTGCGAGTTGCAGTGCGCGTGGGGCTGGCGGTGGCTGACGCGGTAAGCGTCGGCGTCGCCGATCTTGTCGGCGTGGCAGTGGGAGTGGACGACGGCGTCGGCGTGCGCGTGGACGTAGGCGAAGCCGTCCTGGTAGCCGAAGCGGTCATCGTCGCGCTGGGCGGCGGCGGACTCGCCGTCCCGCTTGGGGTAATGGTGGCAGTGGCAGTTGGCCTCAAGGTTCGAGTTCGGCTCGGGCTGGCGGTATGAGTTGGCGGGGCAGTTGCGGTAGTTGTAACGGTCGCCGAGCGGGTTGTTGTCGCAGTGGGAGTGGCAGTGCGAGAGGTCGTTGGCGTGAGCGCACGGGTTGCAGAAGCGGTGGCGGTCGGTGAAGCGCTGGGGCGGGGTGTGCGGGTGCGGGTGGCCGTGAAGGTTGCGCTCGGGTTCGGGCTGGTCGGGGTTGTGCTGGGCGTGACCGGGTTGCCGATGTGAATTACGATTTGTTGGACCGGTCCGACATTGCCGGCGTCGTCGCGCAGGCGGGCGGTCAGTCGGGTATCGCCGTTCGGGAACTGCAGTTCCGACGAGATCAGCGCGCAGAACTGCGAGCGCGTACCGGGGTTGACGAAGGCAGGATTGCCGAACTCGTTGAGGGTACAGGCCGCGACCGGATTGCCGACAACGTCGAAGCGGCAACCGAAGTCGTTGAGCGCGTCGGCCACCGCTTGCGAGGGGCCGAAGTCCGGTGGATCGATGGCGGGGACGCCGGTGTCGCAGATTGCGCGACTGCCGTCACCTAGGGCACTAGCGGCAAGCAACTGAAGATCCGGGCGAATGCTGGGGTCGTCGGCGCGGAAGTTGAGCACTCGGGTACCGACCGGATTGCCGTTGGTACCCGGCGAGCCTTCTAGGACCAGTCGGAAGCCAACCCCCGTCAAGCGTTGATAGACCGGCATGCCATCTATCGTGGCAAACGGCTCGACGCGGGTGCCATCCGCCGCCACCAGGCCGAAAAACGTCAGGATCGGCCCGGGCGCCGGCGTTGCCGTGGGTGTGGGCGATGCGGGGTAATGGATCAGTGCCACCAGGGCGGATATGTCGGCAGCGGTTACCAAGCCGTCTTCGTTTGCATCGATGCCGGCGCAACTGGCCACGGAGCCGCCATCCGCGTCGGCCACCCGATCGCCGTCACCGTCGGTCAACTCAGCTCCGAGCAACAGCAGATCCGCCGAGGTCACCTGTCCGTCGCAATCAGCGTCTCCCAATGCCGACGGGCTAGCTGCAGGGGCGAGGCCCGCCATCCCCAGCGCTAAGACCACCGCCCACGCGATCGCGTGCCGCCAGGGTCGATATTGGGCCAGTCTGCGCACGTTAAAGACGCGCAACTATGCCGATGCGGGTTGCCGGGGTCAATATCCGCTGTGCTTGATTCCGCTTGTCAACCCAAAGGGCAGCAAGGTAAGAGAGGAGCCACATCACAAGGAGGGACTCATGGCGAAAGCAAAACGGCCCGCCCCCAAGCGCTCAGCCACCGAACCACTGGCCAACCTGCGCGAGAACATGCGCCGATTGCAGCACGACGCCGAGCAGTTGCTCGCGCGCACGCGCAAGCAAGCCTCGAGCTTGATCTCGCGCGACCAGCGGCGTGCACTCGATCGCTTGGTTGATGAAGCGAAACGCCTGCGGGGTGATTTCGAAAAGCGCGCTCAGCGGGCGCAGAAGGACGTGGAAACCAGGGCCGAGAAGCTCTTGGGCAGCATTGAACAGCAGCTGATCAAGCGGCTAGAGCCCATACTGAGGCGGCTCGATGTGCCCACGCGCAAGGAAGTTCAGGCCCTCAACCGGCGCCTGGCGCAGATCGAAGGCCGCCTGAAAGCTCCGGCGCCGCCGCCACCAGTGCCCGCCAGCCCGCCAGAGGCGGCGGATACCCCGCTTGTCTCCTAAACTTCGTGGACCACTCATTGAACCAGCGCGCCCGGGATCAGGTATCCCGGGTGCGCCGGGAGCGCGACTCGCACCGGCGGCTTGCCCTTCTGCGACAGCACTTCGACATGCACCCGCGCGATGCCGCGCCGGACAATCCCCAGCCGGCGCGCCGCCGCATACGAGAGATCGATGCCTCGTCCCTCGACATATGGCCCGCGGTCATTGATGCGGATGACGACCGAGCGGCCGTGCTTCATGTCGGTTACCCGCACCAGGCTGCCAAGCGGCAGGCTACGATGCGCCCCGCTCAGCTGCTCGGGATCAAAGCGGGCGCCGCTGGCCGTAAGCCGATTCTTGAACGCCTCGCCGTACCAGGAAGCCTTCGTCACCATCCGCCGAGGATGGAGTTGTCGGGCGCCGGCAGGTGCGGCAGCGGCTAGTAGGACGGCAAAGCTGAGGGGCAGGATGACGAACACCCGGAATAGTTGGGACTGCGGCCTGCGCATGGCTTGGCTCTCCTTTCTGTGACATACCCGGAGAGAGGCCTGCCCCAACACCACCACCAACCGCCAAAAAGAAAAGCCAGAGGATCACTCCCCTGGCTCCATCCAGTTTGGCTCCTCTCCTTGAAGGCCGACGAAGTTAGCTGACGGGTTCGGGTTCAAAGAGTTACCCGTCCCGATTGCTGCCAACCGGGATTCACCCCAATACGGAAAACTGGGTCCTCCGTTCCTCTTCTCAGAGGATTAGGCCTATGTCACGGGCTTCGTCTATCCCGTTTCCACCCTAAAGGCAACAACGGAGTTGCGGCTCGAAACGACTGCGAGGCTGTCTGCGAATGCGTGTGCGGAACGACACAGCGACTCAATTCCACCGCGACGTTATCTATTTGACGGCGGTTGCGCGCCTTGCTGGGAATCACCGAAGGCTCCCCTTCTCAGGTCCGGTGGCACGTGCCGTGCTGCCGGTTGTGGTACCAGGGTGACGCTGACGAGGATGACGCTGGCCGACGGGAGGGAGTAAGCAATGTCGTTTGAGAATCAGAACAATGGAGCATCGGTCGCGCTGCTGCGGCGCCGTCTGAACATGACTCAGGAGGAGTTCGCGCACGCGATCGGGGTGACCGTCTCGACGGTCAATCGCTGGGAGAACGGCCACATCGAGCCCAGCCGCCTGGCGCGCAAGGCCATGCAGGTGTTGGCTGCCCAGGCCTCGATTCCGGTTGAGCTGGCGGGAGCCGGAGCCGGCAACGGCTCGATGCACAAAGAGTCATAACCGAGTCACACCTCGCGCCAGCTTCTCGTCCAACGCCCACCTCATCGACGGTTTACCTCCTGCGCGCGGATATCCCGCGCGGGCGGGTTGCCTTCCAATACGTGTCGCCGGAAGAACACGCCGAACTTCTTGCCGCTTATGCTCTCCACCACTCGCCGGAACTTCGTCGTATCCACCGTCGTCCGGTTGCGAGCCAACTCCATCACGACGTCGTCGAGCCGCCGACTGCCAGCCGTTGCGCGCTGAATCCGTTGGTCCAAGTCATACATGAGCAGCGGCGCGCTGTTGTTGGTTGCGCGGTTATCGTATTGCTTAGTCATATCGACTTGCCAGAGGCCATAGCGCTGGAAATAGTCCAGCCCGCGGCCAAAGCCGGTGGCATCGAGCAGGCCGCTGCGGCGCTGCAACTCCAGCGCGTAGTACTCGGCTAGCCCCTCTTCGATCCAGTCGGCGTCGGCTGCGGCTCGGTACGGCTGCAGCACATGAAACAATTCGTGGAGGTAGGGCGAGGTCTTGTCCGCTGTGCGCAATGGGCGCCCGGCGTGGATGAAGAACGAACCGGCACCGCTGATGCCACCACGCCACATCGGGTCGCCAGCACTCACAATTAGGATACGCTCGGGAGCCTCGGGAAAGAGCTTCCGCGCCACCGGCAGAGTGCGGTCGTAGAAGCGCAGCAACTCCGCCAGTGGCACGGTGCCGCCTGGGACGCGCGCCGCCTGCAGCATGATGCCGGCGATTTCCTGGCGCTCCATCTCGAGGTTCCCCAGAGCGATCCAGCCCCGCGGGCGATCGAGCACCTTCCCCGGTTCAATCAGGAGATAGATGTTCGTCCCGATGGCTTCGTGAGCCGCAGCGCTACGCCAACCCGCGGGCAAGCGAAAGATCAGCCGCGCGCGCGACTTGGGTGCTTGTTTACCCCGCGGCGTATAGTTCAGCAGGATGCGCGGAAATAGGTCGCGGGCACGAGTGATCACCCAGTCCGTTCCGGCATAGCTGTCGTGGCGCTGCTGCCGGCCGCGCTGGTGGTCAATGCGGACTTGGTAACTGAGGTGGGCGTAAGGGCCGCCCGGTACCCAACGAATCGACCCCGGAGCATGCTCGAGGGTGCCGCTGCCGGCAAAGCCCTCGAAACGCTCGGCCGGGAAGCGCAGGCGGAAGTCCTCAATCTCGTCGATGCCGGACAACTCCCAGCGAACCAGCGCCCGGCGTGGGTCCTTGGCGGCAATGGTGACGATGTAGTCGATCGCAAAGGTGCTCTTGCTCGCGGCCAGCGCCGGAGCCACCACCGCCAACGCCGCCGCCAGCGCGAGCAGCAACCATGGGCACCGGCCATGGCCCGATCGAACTTTGCGCGCGTGCACCAGCGCTCTCAACCGCCACGCTGCTCCGCTGCGGCGCTGGCCGCCGCCGGCAGCGCGCCGGCGTTCAAGAACCCCATCACAAAGCGATAGCTTCGCTCGCTGTCCCAATTCTCCGGCCCGACGATGTGCTCGACGACGTTGCCTTGCCGGTCGATGATGAAGGTCTCGGGATAGCCGGTAAGACCATAACGGCTGGAGACGATGCCCTTGGAGTCGATCAGGATCGGAAAGGTCAGCCCGGTCTGTTCGACGAACGCTTGCACTGGCGCGGCTCCGTCATCCGCACTGACCGCCAACATCACGAAGTCGCTGCCCTTGAGACGCCGGTAGAGCGCTTCCATCGACGGCATCTCCAGCCGGCAGGGCGTGCACCAGGTCGCCCAGACGTTCAAGAAGACAACCTTGCCGCGGAAGTCCGAGAGCCGGTACAGGCGACCCGTCAGATCGGGGAGCGCGAAATCCGGGGCCGGAAAGCCCACCTCCTTGGTCCGGCCTAGCTGGAAGTAGGCCGCGCCGATCAGCCCCACCAGCAAGAGGGCCAAAGGTGCGCTCCAGCGCTTGATCATGTTGCCGGCCGCATCGTCTCGCGCCGGTTCAGCCCCGCGGTGCCCACCGACAACCGCCACACGCCGATGGCCACGAGGGCCACGCTGATCAGCTGCGCCAGCGTCAGACCACCCGCCACCGGAGTGTTGATGCGAACGAACTCGATTCCGAACCGCGCACCCGACGCCATCACCAGGTACCACCAGAACAGCGCCCCGTCGGCAAGCGCGCGCCGGCGCAGCGACCAGAGCAGTCCAAAGACCGCCGTGTACGCTATCGTCTCGTAAATCGGCGTAGGGTGCACGCGTACCCCCGGGGGATAGTCCCATCCGACAATCGCATTCGGGTACGTCATCGCCCAGGGCAGGGTCGAGACCGAGCCCCAGTCCCCATCGCCGGCAAGCTGACAGCCAATACGGCCGATGGCGTGCCCGAGGGCGAGGGCCGGCGCGATACAGTCCACGGTGCGTAAGAACGGCAACTTCAGTCTGCGCATCGACCAAGTCACCGCCACAAAGCCACCGATCAAGCCCCCGTACCAGACAAACCCGGCACCGGTGAAAATGAACCGCAGCGGTTCCTGCACGAAGGCCGAGAAATCCTCGAGGATGGTGAGCAGGCGCGCCCCGATCAGACCCCCAACCGCGGCCCAGAACACCATCGTCGAAGCCGCGCTCTCAGGCAGACCTTTTCGCTTCAGCTCCAGCCCCGTCAGATACGTCCCGGTCAGGAACGCGATCGCCATCATCGTACCGTAGCTGTAGATGGTCAGCGGCCCGAGCTTTACTATTACCGGGTACATGGCGCGGCGATGATAGCGAACCCTGCCGCCACAATCTATCCCGCGGTTTCGCTTGTTCGCTTGCTGGCGTTGAGCCCCGCTGCCACAATGCGCGCCGTGACCAAGCGGCAAGAGCGCGATAGCCGGCTCATGGCCTCGCTCGCGCGCAGCCTCGGTGTTACGCCGCCGGCAGCGGGACTGCGCCAGCTCGCCGAACAAACGCGCACCCCACTGCACCGACTTCACGGCCTGGTTTCGTTCTTCCCCCACTTACAGGCGCAGCCAGACGACGCCATCGCGGTCTGCTCCGACCTGAGCTGCCGGTTGGCCGAGCCTCACCTGCTCGAAACCCTGCAAGCCGCGGGTAAAGCGGCTCGCCCGTGTTCGTGTCTGGGCCACTGCGAGCGACCGGCGGCGCTGGCGATGGGCGGCCGGATCTACACGGGCGTCACCACGCGCGGGGCGGCCGATGAGTTGACCCGTGCGCCCACCGTGGTCTCCCCACCTGGCGGCGAGTGCCACCGCCTCGACCCCTACGACGGCGCGGCGCCGTATTCGCAGCTGCGGCGTCTGGCTACAAGCAATGACGCCGAGGCCGTGCTGCGCCAGCTGCACGCCAGCGGTCTGCGGGGTTGCGGCGGCGCGGGCTTTTCCACCGCGCGCAAGTGGGCCGTGGTGCGAGAGCAGCCCGCCGAAGAGAAGTTCGTCGTCTGCAACGCCGATGAAAGTGAGCCCGGCACATTCAAAGATCGTTTTCTCCTGGAACGGTACCCGCACTTGGTGATCGAGGGGCTGGTGCTCGCGGCGCTGGTGGTGGGTGCGCGCAAGGCCTTGGTCTTCCTGCGCCACGAATACGAGGCGGCGCGCGTGGCGCTGACTGCTGCCCTCGCCGCCGCGCAGCAACTGGGGGCCGTGGGTGAGGCGATGTTCCAGTCGCGTCACGCCGTCGAGGTGACGATCTGCGTCAGCCCGGGCGGATACATCTGCGGCGAAGAGAGCGCGTTGCTCGAGGTGCTCGAAGGCCGGCGCGCCGAGCCCCGCAATCGGCCGCCCTTTCCCGCCAGCCACGGCCTCTGGGGGCAGCCGACGCTGATCAACAACGTCGAGACCCTGGCCTGGGTACCGGCGATTGTCGCCCACGGCGGCGATTGGTTCGCTGCCAGCGGGCTGAACGGGTCCGCCGGCTTGAAGGTCGTTGCCCTCAGTGGCCAAGTCAACCGCCCCGGGGTGTACGAGATCGCGCTCGGTCTCAGGGCGCGCGACTTCATTGAGCAGTACGGTGGCGGCGTGCGTGACGGGCGCCGGCTCAAGGCGTTTGCGCCCGGGGGCGCATCTGCGGGATTTCTGCCGGCCGCGCTCAGCAACGTTCCGCTCGCCTTTGAGCCGCTTGCCGCGGCCGGCTCGATGCTGGGTGCGGGCGCGGTCATAGTACTCGCTCAGGGCACCTGTATGGTTGATGCCGCGCTCACGCAGCTGCGCTTCTTTCGCAACGAATCGTGTGGCAAGTGCGCGCCCTGCCGTCTCGGCACACAACAGCTCGTCGATATCGTCGCGGCCTGGACCGACGGCAAAGCCGCGCCCAACGACCGCGCGCTCGTCACCGAGGTGGCCGCGGCCATGCAGGCCACCTCGATCTGCGGCCTCGGGCAAGCCGCGCCCAACGCCCTGCTGTCCGTGCTCGCGCATTTCCCGGAGGAGGTCGAGGCCCACCTGCACGGGCGTTGTCCGGAGGGGGTCTGTCCTTGAGCGGTCTCACCATCACAATCGACGGGCGGCGGGTATCGGCTGCTCCCGACACCACCATCTTGGCGGCGGCAGCGCAGGCTGGCATCACTATTCCCGCGCTCTGCCATCACCCGCAGTTACGTCCGGTTGGTGTCTGCCGCATCTGTGTGGTCGAAGTGCAGGGCGCGCGCACATTGCAAGCCGCCTGCACTCGTACGGTCGAGCCCGGCATGGTCGTCGCCACCGGCAGCGCCGCGGTGCTGGCGGCGCGGCGCACGTTGTTCGAGCTGCTGCTCGCTGATCACCCGGTGCCGTGTGCCCGCGAACGCGACGGTGGTTGCGAGCTGGAAGCGCTCGCCCGCCAGCACGGTGTCCTATCCTCGCGCTTCGCGCGCCGCGACTGGCAGAACTGGCCGGACTGGCGCGACCACTCTTCGCCGGTCATCGCCGTCGATCGCCGCGCCTGCATTCTGTGCGACCGCTGTATCCGGGCCTGCAACGAGACGCAGTCGAACGACGTGATCGGCCGTGCCGGCAAAGGCTTCGCCACCCACATAGCTTTCGATCTCGGCCAGCCCATGGGGGAGTCGAGCTGCGTCTCGTGCGGCGAGTGCGCGGCGGTGTGCCCAACGGGGGCACTGGTAGACAAGCCCCTATCACAACTTGACATGACGGCACCGGCGGGCGGTGACCTGCGGGTGGTCGACTCGGTCTGCCCCTACTGCGGGGTCGGCTGCGCCATCCGCTACCACGTGCGCGACAACACCATCGTGCGGGTCGCCGGTCGTGCCGGCAGTCCGGTCAATCGCGGCCGCCTGTGCGTGAAAGGCCGCTATGGTTTCGATTACGTTCAACACCTTGATCGCCTGACCGTTCCGCTGATTCGCCGGCGCGAGTACTATCCTAAGGCTCCGCTCTCGCCCGAGGTCCGGGGCGACCGGCGTGGGCGGCGGGCGGGCGGTCTAGTCGATTACGCCAGCGTGTTGGAGGCGTTCCGCCCCGCCAGCTGGGAGGAAGCGCTTGACCTGGTTGCCGGTCGCCTGCGCCGCCTCAAGGACGAATCCGGCGGCGCGGCGCTCGCCGGCTTCGGCTCGGCTAAGTGTTCCAACGAGGACAACTACGTCTTCCAGAAACTGGTGCGGGCAGTCTTCGGCAGCAATAACGTCGATCACTGCACCCGGCTGTGCCACGCCTCCTCCGTGGCGGCACTGATGGAAACACTCGGATCGGGAGCCGTTTCCAACGCTTTCGCCGATGTCGTGCGCAGTGAGGTCGCGCTGGTGATCGGTTCCAACACCGCCGAGAATCATCCGGTCGCCGCTACCTTCATCAAGGAGGCCGCCCGGCTCGGCACCACGCTGATCGTGGTTGACCCGCGCCGCTCGTTGCTGGCCGACTGCGCGGATTACTACGTCCAAGCTCAGCCCGGCACGGACGTGGCGCTGCTCAACGGGCTGATGCACGTCCTGGTGCGCGACGGGCTGATCGACCAAGTCTTCATTCGCCGGCGCACCGAGGGGTTCGAGGCTTTGTGCGAGACCGTGCGCGCGTACTCACCGACAGTGGTGGAGCGTATCACCGGCGTGCCGCGGGGGCTGATCGAGACGGTTGCCCGCTGCTACGGCCGCGCCCGGGCAGCGATGATCTTCTGGGGCATGGGCATTTCGCAGCACACTACCGGCACCGACAACGCGCGTTGCCTGATCGCCTTGGCGCTCATGACCGGCAACATCGGCCGGCCCGGCACCGGGCTCCATCCGCTACGCGGGCAGAATAACGTGCAGGGAGCGTCCGATGTCGGCCTGATCCCGATGGTCTACCCCGACTATCAAGCGGTGACCGACCCCGCCGCGCGCCGGTGCTTCGAACAGGCCTGGGGTGTGAGCCTCGATCCCGATCCCGGGCTGACCGTGGTCGAGATCATCAACGCGGCGCACGCGGGCAAGATTCGCGGCATGCTGATGATGGGCGAGAACCCGTTCCTCAGCGACCCCAACGTCAACAAGGTGCGCGCGGCCCTTTGCGCGCTGGAGTTCCTCGCAGTGCAGGATATCTTTCTGACCGAAACCGCCGAGTTTGCCGACGTGATCTTGCCCGCTGCCAGCTTCGCGGAAAAGGACGGCACCTACACCAACACCGACCGCCGCGTGCAACTAGGCCGCCAGGCGGTCGTGGCCCCGGGCCAGGCGCGCGCCGATTGGGCGATCCTCTGCGACCTCGCCACCCGCATGGGATACCCGATGCACTATGAGAACGCCGCCGCCATCTTCGGCGAAATCGCCGCGGTGATGCCGAGCTACGCCGGCCTCACCTACGACCGGCTCGACCCGGATGGCGTTGTCTGGCCGTGCCCCGCTTCAAGCCATCCGGGAACCGCAACCCTGTTCACCGAGCGTTTCCCCCGCGGTAAGGGCAAATTCGTCGCTGCCGAGTTCACCCCGGCGGCAGAGTTGCCTGACACCGAATACCCCTTCGTGCTCAACACCGGCCGGCTGCTCGAGCACTGGCACACCGGCACCATGAGCCGCCGCTCGCATGCGCTCGAGGCCTTGGAGCCGGAGGCCTACGCCGAGTTGAACCCCACCGATATCGAAGCGCTCGGGCTGCACGACGGCGACTTCGCGCTGATTCGCTCGCGTCGCGGGCGGATCGAAATCAAGCTGCGCGCCGACCGCCGCATCGCCCCCGGCAGCGTGTTCATTCCCTTTCATTTCCGTGAAGCCGCGGCCAACGTGCTGACCATCGATGCCTTGGATCCGTTCGGCAAGATCCCCGAATTCAAGTTCTGTGCGGTACGAATCGAGCCCTCGCGCTGAGCAGCGCGGGGCCACGCCTTTGCCTTTATTGCCCCTGCCAGGTCGCCGCCAGCGCCGCTCCGCATCGGTGCGCCAGGCCGCCGGCGCGGTTTCGCGATCGTGGTCATGTGCAACCTGAGTATAATCGCCTAAGCTACTCTCATTGCAGGATAATCTGAATTTCGTTCCACGATCATGACGGGCGCCGATCGCCGTTGACAATTTCGCCCGTGCTCACTATTGTCCGGCGCCTCAACGGGTGTTACGGAGTTCCTGC
Source organism: Deltaproteobacteria bacterium (assembly GCA_016210005.1). Taxonomy (NCBI): domain Bacteria; kingdom Pseudomonadati; phylum Myxococcota; class Myxococcia; species Deltaproteobacteria bacterium. Next base: position 24,164 of record JACQVA010000152.1, read on the forward strand.
CATGCGCATGATGCTGCCACCAGTGAAGGAACGCCGGGTCATTCATCGGCTCTTGAGTGCGTTCTTCCAGCAGCACCGGCCGGCCGACTTCAATCGCGCGGTCGGTGCGATCTGCCGCTTCTTCAATCTCAAGCGCCCACGGGTGGCGTGGTTCGAGTACATCGATTGGGGGCGCACGGGCGGCAAGACTTACGAAGACGGCAAGATTCACCTGGTGCATCCTGAGAACTGGAAGAATGGCCGTAAGTACAACTCCGAGCGCCAGTGGGTAAACATGGTGTTCCATGAGATGGGCCACTACGTCTTCTGGGCGGATGCCGAGCGCAAAGCCGACGCCTTCGCCTTTCGCATGATGCGCGGTAACGGCCATAGCCAAGCCCGTCCCGCCAAGCACAGCAGCAACGGCAACGGCGCGCGCGCCAAGAAACGGGCCGGCGGGCGCCGCTGAGGTATGGCCAACAGCCCGAAGGACACCAAGGCCGAGCCCCGCGTCGCCGACCGCTGGTGGGTCGAAGCCCCGCCCAAGCAGCGCGCCAAGGAGCCGCGGCCACCTGGTCCGGCCGGCAGCAGTTTCTTCACCGTTGCGATCGAGTTCGATCAAGAGAGCGCGCGCGAGCGGCTCACCGACAGCAATCTCAAGTTGCTGCAGGAGTCCGATCCGCCGCCGGGCAGCTGGGGCTACGTCCAACTGGCAGAAACCAAGTTTCCCGCTCGCGAGCTGGAGCGCATCAAGCAGATGATTGCGCTGCCACCGTATGCTCGGGCCACGGTGGTCGACTGCGGGCGCACCATTCGGGTGCTGGCAACCGGCAGCGTGATCGGCGAACGCATCATCGAACTCACTTTAGGGGAGACTCCGTCACTAGACTGCTGGGTTGAAGGCGACTGGGTCCACGAGGAGCTTTACGACCATGCCAAGGCCGCGGTGCGCGCCTTTCGCCGCTTACTCGAGGACTATCTATCGCCGGCTGGAATCGCCACGGCCAGCGCATAGCTGCCCACCCTTAGCAGCCGTTGAAAAACGGCGATGCCCTTCGAGACGCGGCTTCGCAGCCCGTCAGGGCGAGCGGAAAAGTGTTGTGGCAGGAGGACAAACCGCCCATGTTGAGGAGCGCCGTTGAACTAAGCCGCTGCGCGGCAGCTGGGATCAGTTTTATCACCGCAGCAGTGTGCTCTCTGGCGCAACGTGTCGTCAAGGCGTGACGCGTCGACGGTTCCTGCGGCACTCTGGCACCTCCCACCCGCCTGCGATGGGCGGAGGCCGCTCACTTCCTACCGACGACTCTTGCCGCGAATGGCTGTGCCGAGCAGCGTCGCCGCGGTGCGCGTACCATCCGCACTGCGCCCCCGATTTCGCCCTCGCCGGGCCGGCGCACCGCGCGCACCCCCAGACACGTTTCGCTCGGCGGCCTGCCCGTCTCACCCGCTCAGCGCTCCACGCACCATCCGCCGCCCCAATTTCCGCTTAACAGCGATCTGCCAGCGTGTGGCGCCCTGCCTCGTGGCTTCGTTCAACCGCGGTTTGGAGCGACGCTCGCGCCAGCGCCGCGGCGCGCCCGCCGGCGTCGCGGTTCGCTCGGTCCCTCCAAACCGCTAAGAGTTGTTAGGCGATTCCTCGGATGGTATGAGGAAGTATCATACCAAGGAGTCCCCGCTATGCCGGCTGCGAAGGTCGCCATTACCATTGACGAACGCCTTTTGAACCACATCGATCGCCTCGTCGCCCAACGCAAGTTCCCGAATCGCAGTCGCGCCATCCAAGAGGCCGTCCGTCATCAGCTCGAACGGCTCGATCGCGGCCGGCTCGCTCGCGAGTGCGCCAAGCTGAGCAAATCGGCTGAACAGAGCATGGCCGACGAAGGATTGGCCGAGGACCTTGAAGAATGGCCAGAATTCTGAGGGGCGACATCGTTTGGGCCAATCTGAATCCCGTGGTTGGCCATGAGCAGGCGGGCCGCCGCCCAGTGGTGGTCCTCAGCGCCGACCTATTCAACGAGCACTCTGGCACGGTCATCGCGATGGCGCTCACCAGCCAGCCCCAGCGGGCCGGGTTTCCTCTCGTTCTGGAACTCGAGTCGGTGAACGTCGGGAAACCGACTTGGGTCAAGATCAGCCAAGTTCGCACGCTCTCTACGCGTCGCCTCGGCAAGAAGCTTGGTCGCGTTTCGCCCGACGAACTCCAGCGGCTTGTCGAAGGTCTCAACGACATCATTTCCGCCTAACGGCGTGCGCTTGAGCCGCGGGTGGCGGGGTTGGGCTGGTGGCGAGCCGGCTCGAAGCGCCAGTTTCGCGGCTTCGCTCAACCGCGCTTGGAGCGACGCTCGCGCCAACGTCCCGGCGCACCCGCCCACGTCGCGCTTCGCTCGGTCGTTCCAAACCGCTAAGAGTTAGCCTTTCCCACGTCTCTAGCGCGGAACGCGCCGGTACAGTATGGGAGCGGTGGCGGCTGTGCCGCCGCGACGCTACCATGCCCGGAATCGCCACTGAGCATCTCGAGTTGCTCTACGACGTGAGCCGCTCGTTACACGCACTCATCGAGTTGGACGACTTGTTACCGTCGGTGGTGGCAAAGACCAAGGAGCTGCTGCGGGCCGAGGGCTGCTCGGTGATCCTGCTCGACGAGACCGGGCGCGAGCTTTACTTCCCGTACGTCAGCCCGGAGAACCCCACCGTCGCCGATCGCTTGCGCCAGCTGCGTATGCCGGCGGACAAGGGGATCGCCGGCGCGGTGGTACAAACCGGGCGCTCGCTGTTGGTACCAGATGCTCGACGCGACCCCCGCTTCTACTCCGAGGCCGACCAACAAACCGGCGGCGAAACGCGCTCGCTCCTGTGCGCACCTCTGCGCACGCAACACGGCATCATCGGTGTAATAGAGTGCGTCAACAAGCGCCAAGGCAGTTTCGCGCAAGCCGATCTGACCTTTCTTGAAGCCCTGGCCGGCAGCATGGCGGTGGCAATCGAGAACGCGCGCTTGTACCATAGCCTCAAACTATCCGAAGCCCGCCTGCGCGACGAGGTGACACTGCTGGCGCGCGAACGGCCGGTGCGCTACCGCTTCGCCGAAATCGTCGGCAACAGCGCGGCGATGGAAAAGGTCTTTCGTCTGATCGAAAGCGCCATCGGTTCTCCCATCACGGTGCTATTGCAGGGAGAAACCGGCAGCGGCAAGGAGCTGGTCGCCCGCGCGATCCACTACGAAGGCCCCCGCAAGGATAAGCCTTTCGTGGCCGTCAATTGCGGCGCGTTTACCGAGAGCCTGCTCGAGAGCGAGCTGTTCGGCTACCGCAAGGGGGCGTTCACCGGCGCCAATACCGACAAGCGCGGCCTGTTCGAGGCCGCCGACGGCGGCACCATTCTTCTTGATGAAATCGGCGACACCCCGGCCACCACGCAGGTGAAATTGCTCCGGGTGCTCGAGCGCGGCGAGTTCATCCCGGTCGGCGACACCCAGGTACGCCGGGTCAACACGCGCGTGATCTCCGCCAGCAACAAAGACCTGCGGCAGGAAGTGCGCGCGGGGCGCTTTCGCGAAGACCTCTATTACCGCCTAAACGCCTTCCCGATCTACGTCCCGCCACTGCGTGAACGGCGCGAGGACATCCCCTTGCTGATCGCCCACCTGCTCAAGCGGCTTACCCAGAAGTGGGGCGGGCACGATGTCGCCGTGGCTCCCGAAGCGGTCGAGTGTCTCCTCCGCTACCCCTGGCCCGGTAACGTGCGCGAGCTGGAGCACGAACTCGAACGCGCCGTGACCTTGGGCGGAGAGTCACGGGTGCTTGGACCGGAGCATTTCTCCGAGCGCATCATCGTTGCCGGCACCACCGCCGGACGAGTCCGGCTGGGCGGCTCGCTCAAGCAGGCTCGCGACGCGTTCGAGAAGGAGTACGTCGCCCACGTACTGCGAACCCACAAGGGGAACGTCTCACACGCCGCGCGGGCATTGGGGATCAGCAGGGTGATGCTGCAAAAGAAGATGAAGGACTTCGGTCTGCGCTCGCCCTCCGTTGGGCATTGAGCTGCCAACTTTCTTAAGCAGCTAACTTGCGCTAGCACCCGGCCAAGAGCTCTAGATCCGCGCCACTGCCGCCCGCTTGCGGCAGACCCGCATAGAAAACTTTGCAGATGGCCGGTGCTGCGCCGGCGCGCCTTCGCATTACTTGCCCCGCTGTAATTGGCACCACCGTGTGGCACCGCACTTGCGAGCGTCAACGGTCAGGAGGTGACAACGATGGCGCTCGACATGACTGCACAATTGGCTCCGGTGCTCTGGGTGATGGTGGCGATGATGGTGGTGTCCGGAGCATCGCTGTTGTTGCACCGCTGAAGCAGAGCGGCGACAAGCTTCAACTAGAGAAAGGGGCGGATCATGTTCCCAATTCCGCAGGTATTCACACTGCCCGTTCTAGCCGGTATCGGCAGCGCTGGCGCTGACTGGCCAAGCATTGGCGCTCTTCTGGGTTGGTTTCTCGTCGCGGCGCTGGTGGGTTCGGCCTTAGGCCTGCTGCGCGAAGGCAGCCGGGCGACCCGGGTGATCGAGCAGGTTACGCCGCAACAGGCCCTGCCCAGCAACACGCATTTGCATGTAGACCAGAGCCACCCCGAGGCGGCCTAAACCAGCGCCGGCTTCGAGCCGGTCTACGAATACCGTGACGAAAAGGATTCCGGCACCAAGGATCTCAACGATCCGGAGGGGCTAGTCATCTGGGTCTCAGCGCTGGCAGTTGCGACCGAGGCGCTAAACCGCCTGTTCAAGTCAGGCCCGGTTGCTGATTGCCCAGGCGCTCGATCAGCTCGAAGAGCTTGGCGGCATCAACCGGTTTGGAGATGTAAGCGTCCATGCCGGCGGCCAGACAGCGTTGCTCGTCGCCCTTCATGGCGTGGGCGGTAATGGCGATGATCGGCACACGACGCGCTTTCGTATTTCGGATTGTGGATTGCGCATTGACCATTTCGGATTGCGGGCTCTCAATTGCGGATTGCCGATCGTAGGACTGCTCGCGGCGGCGGATTTCGGCGGTGGCTTCGAGGCCGTCCATCTCCGGCATTTGCACGTCCATCAGCACCAAGTCCACTGCTTCAGCTGCATGCGCCGCCACCGCCTCGCCGCCGTTGGTCGCAGTCAGCACCTCGTGGCCGCGCTTTTCGAGCAGGCGCACGATCAGCTTGCGATTGACCGGGTTGTCTTCCGCGACCAGCACACGCAGCCGTTTCGATTGCGGACCTCCGATGGCCGATTGCGGATTGCGGACCGCGGCTTGCCGGCCGTTCGGCGGGGCGGTTGCCTCCACGGCGGCCGCCAACGCCGCGGTGAAACGAAAGGTGCTGCCGCGGCCGGGCGCGCTCTCGACCCAGATCCGCCCGCCCATCATGCTCACCAGCTGTTTGCAAATGGCCAGCCCCAGCCCGGTGCCGCCGTGCTTGCGCGTGGTCGAGCCGTCGGCTTGCTCGAAGGCGTTGAAGATCGCCTCGTGCTTGTCCGCGGCGATGCCGATCCCGGTGTCGTGAACTGCGAAGCGCAGTTGAACCAGAGGCTGGAGGCTGGAGGCTGGGGGTTGGGTACCGGCGACTTCGACAGTTATCTCGCCGCCGGGTTGGGTGAACTTGATGGCGTTGCCGATCAGGTTGACCAGGATCTGTCGCAACCGCCCGGGGTCGCCAATCAAGTGGGCCGGCAGGCCTTGGTCAAGCCGGCAGGAAAGCGTCAGCTCCTTGTGGCGTGCCTGCGCCGCGAGAGGCAGCAGCGTGCGCTCGACGCACTCGCGCAAGTCGAAGGGGATGCCTTCGAGTTCGAGCTTGCCGGCTTCAATCTTGGAGAAATCGAGCAGGTCGTTGAGCAGGGCCAGCAATGAATCGCCGGAAGACTTGACCAGTTCGAGGTACTCGCGCTGCTCCACGGTCAAGCCGGTGTGCAGCACCAGATCGGTCATGCCGAGGATGCCGTTCATGGGGGTGCGGATTTCGTGGCTGACGTTGGCGAGGAATTCGCTCTTGGCGCGGTTGGCGGTTTCGGCGGCATCCTTGGCACGTTGCAGCTCGGCTTCCGCTCGCTTGCGGGCGGTGATGTCGCGGGCGATGCCTTGCACGCCGACAGGTTGGCCGTCCTGGTAGATGATGCGGCTGTGCAACTCGACCGTCAGGCGGTGGCCGTCCTTATGAAGGAGATCGAGTTCGTAGGCAGACGAGGGCTCGCCGGCCAGCTTGCGCCGCGTGGCCTCGATCGCCCGCGCAATATGCTCGGGAGCCACGATATCCCGCGCGTTCGCCGCCAGCGCCTCCTCCTGGGTGTAGCCGGTCAAGCGCTCGGCGGCGCGGTTGATCGAGGTGAAGTTCCAATTCAGGTCCTGGGTGTAGACCATGTCGCTGGCGTTCTCGAACAGCTCGCGAAAGCGCTCTTCGCTTTCGCGCAGCGCCGCCTGGACGCGCTGGCGCTCGGTGACGTCGCGTGAGTTGATGACCACCGGCCCGAAGCTCGAGCCCTCGGGTAGCGCCGTAGCCAAGGTTTCCACCAGCCGCCAGGAGCCGTCGCGGTGGCGCAGCCGAATCAGCAGCGGCTGCTCGTCACCGACTCCGGTGAGCCGCCGAGTAAAGCCGTTCAGCGCGTGCTCGTGATCGTCCGCGTGCACGAACTCGAAGATGTTGTGGCCGACCATGGCCTCGGCCGGATGGCCCATGAGCCGCGCCCCTGACGGGCTTTGGTAGCGTATGGTGCCGTCGGCCTCGACGACGGTGATGAGATCGGAGGCATTCTCGATGAGCGCGCGGAAACTGCGCTCGCTGCGGCGCAGCGCTTCCTCGGCATCATGGCGGGCGGTGACGTCGCGCGCAACGGCGACGATTTCCTGCACCGCGCCGTCGCTGGCGGCGCGCACGCCGCGGCCGGTGACTTCGATCCACACGTAGCTGTCGTCTTTGCGCCGGGTGCGGAAGCTACCGGTGATGCTGCGGGCAGATTGCAGCGCATTGAGCGCGCGGCCGGCACCTGCCAGTTCCTCGGGATGGCCGAGCTCGGTGAGGCTGCGGCCCACGAGTTCGTCGGGCTCGTACCCTAACAGCTGCCGGCAGGCGGGCGAGACGTACAACAGCCGGCCTTCCGGAGTGCAGCGGAAGATGATGTCGTTGGCGTTTTCCGCCATCAGCCGGTAGCGTTCCTCGCTGGTGCGCAGCGCGCTGTCGCGCGCATCGATGGCAGCGCGATTGCGATCGAGCTCGAAAGTGACGTAGAGCGAGGCCACCCAAGCGATCGCCAGCGCCACCGCCGGGTATCCGATCACGGCGCTGTGGTTGCCGGTTACGCTAACCAGGTTCCACAGCAGCGCGGCCGCGGCCGCCAACACCGAAAGCAGCTGGGCCGTTAGCCCCCACGGCATCAGCGCCGCCGAGGCCAGCGCCACTACCGTAAACGCCAGCGGTGTTGAGGTAACGTCCCCGCGTACGATTGCCGAGCCGGCGGTCATGGCGTAGAGGCTGCTCACCGCCAGCACCGTCAGCGGCACCGCGCGCGGCCAGTTAGCCGGCCGCTGGAGCGCCAAGCGCACGGTTGCAAGAATGCCGACCTCGATCAGCTTGATGAGATACAGATGCCACAGCTCCGCCCGCATCAGTCGGATGTCGCGCACCGCGTACAACGCCAGCGCGAACAACATGACCCAGAACACCGCGTTGAAACGCTCGGCTACCAGACGGTCGGTGCGCTCGCGCAGCGGCGGGCGCCGGCGGATGGGCTTGGTTTTCGGCATAGCCGGCACTATGCGGCAGCCATCAGCCGCTCGATTTCCGCGAACAGATCCTTGCTCTTGAACGGTTTGGCGAGATACCCATCCATGCCCGCGGCCAAACAGCGCTCGCGATCACCGTTCATGGCGTGAGCGGTAACGGCGACGATCGGCAGGTGAGCCGATTGCGGACCTCCCGTTGCGGATTGCGGATTGCAGGATTGCTCGCGGCGCCTGATCTCGGCGGTGGCTTCGAGGCCGTCCATTTCGGGCATCTGAATATCCATCAGCACCAGGTCGAACGGCTCACGTTCGACCGCCGCCATTGCCTCGCGGCCGTTGAGCGCGGTGGCCACGGCGTAGCCGCGCTTCTCCAGCAAGCTCACCACCAGCTTCTGATTGACGAGATTATCCTCGGCCACCAGCACGCGCAGCCGCTTCGATTGCGGGCTCTCCCTTGCGGATTTCGGATTGCCGATTTCCGCTTGCGGATTGCGCACTGAGGGTTGTGATCCGTTGGAGCCGCAATTCGCAGTTGCGACTGCCCCGTCCGTGAATGCGGCGGTGAAATGGAACGTGCTGCCGCGGCCCGGCTCGCTTGCTACCCAGATGCGCCCGCCCATTAGCTCCACCAGTCGCTTGCTGATGGCCAAACCCAACCCGCTGCCGCCATAGCGGCGGGCCGCTGACCCGTCGGCTTGCTCGAAAGCACCGAATATCACCGCTTGCTTCTCCGGGGCAATGCCGATGCCGGTGTCGTGAACTGCGAAGCGCAGTTCAATCCTAGGCTGCAGGTTGGAGGGTCGAGGCTCGCCGCCGCCGACCGCGCACTGATCAAGGCCGACTTCAACCGTTACCTCGCCGCCGGCTTGGGTGAACTTGATGGCGTTGCCGATCAGGTTGACTAGGATCTGCCGCAAGCGTCCGGGATCACCGAGCAGATGAGCCGGTAGCTCCGCGCCCAGCCGGCACGAGAGCGCCAGCCCTTTGTGGTTCGCCTGCGCCGCCAGCGGCTGCAGTGTGTGCTCGACGCACTGGCGTAAGTCGAAGGGGATGGATTCCAGTTCGAGCTTGCCGGCCTCGATCTTGGAGAAGTCCAACAGATCGTTGATGACCTCCAGCAGCGCATCGCCGGAGGACCTGACCAGGTCGAGGTATTCGCGTTGTTCGGCGCGCAGCGGGGTTTGCAGCGCTAGTTCGGTCATACCGAGGATGGCGTTCATCGGGGTGCGCAGCTCGTGACTCATATTGGCGAGGAACTCGCTCTTGGCGCGGTTGCCAGCCTCGGCCGCTTCCTTGGCCCGAGTCAATTCCTCGGTGGCGCGGGTATGCTCGGTGACGTCTTGGCCCATGGCTAGACCGGCGAAGACCTTACCGTCCTCGTCCGCGACCGGCAGGGTGTGAATCAGGTAACGCCGATCGCTGTAGTCGGCCTCGTGCACCTGGGCGTTGCCGGCCAGCGCGGCGCGGTAATAGGGCTCGAGTGTGTCACAGTCGGCGGCCGGGAAAACCTCGCGCGGCGTGTGGCCTTCGATCTGCTCGGGAGTCAAGCCGTTGAGTGCCAGCTTCTCGCCGCCGGCTACCAGATAGCGCAGGTTATGGTCAAACAAGAGCAGGACGCCGTTGGGAAAGTTCTGCGCCACGGTGCGATGCAGGTGCTCGCTGCGCTGCAACGCGGTTTCCGCCTGTTTGCGGCTGCCGATGTCCACCGAGATGCCGAGGATACCGATGACCTGGCCGCTTTGGTCCCGGTAAGGTGCTTTGGTCGAGAGATAGGTTCGCATCACCCCGGCCACCGGTCCCGCCTCCTCGATCGTCATCGGGCAGCCGTCGGCCAGCACCCGGCGGTCGTTTGCCATGATGGCAGCGGCGACCTCGGGAAGGAATAGCGCGGTGTCATCCTGGCCCAATATCTCGCCGGCGGACTTCTCGACCAAGCGGGCCAGAGCGGAATTGATCATGATATACCGGCCCTGTACGTCCTTCACGTAGGCGAGATCGGGGGTGCCTTCTATGATCGCATGCAGCAGGTTGTGGCCTTCGACCAAGCGCGCCTCGGCGCGAGCGCTGCGCGCTAGAAGGGCGGCGACGACCCATAGGACCAGTATGCCGCTGCTGCGGTTGAAGATGGCGGCGCCGAGCGGACCGGGTGGCGAATAGAACAATCCCACGACCACGAGCACGGTAACTACGGCGGCGTAGTGTAGAGGGCGGCGCAAAGAGCTCGAGGTCAGCACCAGCGGTAGCGCGTACAAGGCCCAGTCGGCGATGCCCAGCGGCGTCAACAAGTCGAAAACGAAGATGCCGGCGGTCAGTAGCGCGATAACCGCCGGCAACCAGCGCACGCTGGCCGTCGGCCAATGGCTGAGTGAACCTGGGTGCTGAGCAGTGGTCATGCGCTGCACTCGGAGCGGGCGGCGCGCGCGGCCGTCACTCGGTCAATCTCCGCTACCAGTTCCGCGACCTGGATCGGCTTGGAGAGATAGCCGTCCATACCCGCGGCCAAGCAGCGCTCGCGGTCGCCCTTCATTGCATGCGCGGTGATGGCGATGATGGGCAGACGATTCGATTGCGGACTCCCGATTATGGATTGCGGATTTCCGATTGCAGACGGCGGATTGCGGATTGCGGATCGTGGACCGCCGGAGTTCTCGCGGCGGCGGATTTCGGCGGTGGCCTCGAAACCGTCGAGCTCGGGCATCTGCACGTCCATGAGCACGACATCGAACGGGTGTTGCTCGCAGGCTGCCAGCGCTTCCCGGCCGTTGGCCGCGGTGATCACGATGTGCCCGCGCTTTTCGAGCAGGCGCACCACCAGCTTCTGATTCACCAGGTTGTCTTCCGCCAGCAGGACCCGCAGGCGCTGCGATTGCGGATTGCGGATTGTAAATTGCGCAGTGGCCACGGCGGATTGCGAATCGCGGATTGCAGATTGCCTCGCATTCGGTGGCGCGGTTGCCGCCTCGGCCGCCGTGAACGCGGCGGTGAAGTGGAACGTGCTGCCGCGGCCCGGCTCGCTTTCCACCCAGATGTCGCCGCCCATCATGGCGACCAACTGCTGGCAGATGGCCAAGCCCAAGCCGGTGCCGCCGTGCTTGCGGGTGGTCGAGCCGTCAACCTGCTCGAAGGGGTTGAAGATCGCGCTCAGCTTGTCGGCCGGAATGCCGATGCCGGTATCGTGAACTGCGAAGCGCAGTTCAACCAGAGGCGGGAGGCCGGAGGCTGGGGGCTTGGCAGCGACGAACGCCGACTCATGAACAACGACTTGAACAGTTATCTCGCCGCCGGGTTGGGTGAACTTGATGGCGTTGCCGACCAGGTTGACCAGGATCTGGCGCAGGCGCAGGGGATCGCCGATAACCGTGTGGGGTACCTCCGGGGCGATCTGCCAGCGCAGCGCTAAGCCATGCTCCAAGGCGCGCAGCCGCAGGCTGCGCAGGGTCTCTCCGACGCAGTCGTGCAACGGAAAAGGAGTCGCGGTGAGCTGGAGCTTGCCGGCTTCGATCTTGGCAAAGTCCAACAGATCGTTGATGACCTCCAACAGTGCAGAGCCGGATGACTTGACCAGTTCGAGGTACTCGCGCTGTTCCGCGCTGAGGTGCGTCTGTAAGGCCAGATCGGTCATGCCGATGATACCGTTCATGGGGGTGCGGATCTCGTGGCTGACGTTGGCGAGGAACTCGCTCTTGGCGCGGTTGGCGGCTTCGGCGGCATCCTTAGCCTCGCGCAGTTCCTGGTCGGCACGTTTGCGCTCGGTGACATCGCGTGAGTTGGCGATGATGCCGGCCACGGTCGGATCATGGAGCAGGTTTTGCGCCGTGCCTTCCAATGTGCGCCAGGAGCCGTCCTTGTGGCGGAAGCGGTACTCGACCGCGACCAGGCGGTTGGGCTCATTGATGCCCGCGGCCAGATGCCCGGCCAGGACCGGCACATCGTCGGGATGGATGAAGTCGAACGGGTTGACGCCGTTGAGTTCTGCGAGCGAGTAACCCAGCACGCGCTCGTGCGAGGGGCTGTGGTAGCGGGCGATGCCGTGGCGATCGAGCACGGTAATCATGTCTTGCGCGTTCTCGATCAGCGAGCGGAAGTAGCGCTCGCTGCGTTCGAGGTTGGCTTCCGCCTGCTTGCGCTCGGTAATGTCGAGCCAGCTACCGACGACCTCCATTGGGCGGCCCTCGCGATCGCGTATCAGGGCGGCCTGATCGAGGATCCAACGGTAGCTTCCATCTGGGGATTGCCAACGGTACTCGCACGAACTCGTGCCGGAGGTCATCAGGCGGGCGTGTGCGGCCAGCACCTGGTCGCGGTCGTCAGGATGCAGGTGTGCTTGCCAGAACCAGATGGCATCGGGCTGCGCAAAACGCTCGGGCGGAAAGCCGCTGGTGCGCTCGCTGCTGGGGCTGACCCAGATCTTACCGAAAGCGCGCTCGCTCACTTCGATCCGATACAAGGTCGCCGGCACGGCATGGATCAGGGCCGCTTGCCGCTGCTCGCCGGCTTGCAACTCCAACGCCTGCGTTTCCATCCCCAGGCGATAGCGGCGAAACTCGAAGGCGCTGTACACCGAGGTTCCGAAGGCCACCAGCACGGCCAGCGCGGGCGGGGTTGTGATGTTGTCGAGAGAACCGTCGACGGCGTACACATTCCACAGTATCGCCAGCGAGGCGATGACTACGGCGGCGAGCTGTGGCCACAGCCCCCACGGCAGCAGAGCGCTCATGCCCATGGTCAGGACGATGAACACCAGCGGTGCGGTCAGGGTGTCTTGGCGCACGATGTTGGTGGCCACTGTCGTGAGGCAGCCGAGCGCGCCGGTGATGAGCGCCAGCGCCACGGCGTGCTGCGCCAGGCGCGGCCGTTTGAGGGCCACAAAGGCGCCGGCTACGGTGCCGAATTGCGCCAGCTTGATGCCGTAGAGCAGCGGCAGCGGCGCCCGCCAGAAGAGAACGTCGCGCAGCGCAAACAGCGCCGTGCCCGCCGCGATGACATAAAGGCCCACTCGCATCCGCGCCAGCAAGAGCTGGTGCAGGCGCCGGTGCGGCGCAGCGCGGAGCTCGTGATCAAAACGGGCTGACATACGCGTGCGGGGGGCGGTATCAGCCGGAGCTAGGCAATGGTGGTCAACACCTCGGCCAAACGCTCGAGGTTGGTTTGCAGTGCTGCCAGCGCCTCAGGGGCCTGACTGAAGTCGTTATCGCGGCCCATGTGTTCGAGCCGCTTGGCGCTTTCAGCTACCGCGGTGGCGGAGAGATTGGCCGCGGCGCCTTTGAGTGAATGGGCGGCCTGCTGCAGGGCTTTGGCCTGCCGCTGCTCAACGGCGCCGTGGATAGTGCGGGTGAGATCAGGGACCTCCTCCAAGAACAGCTGCACCAGCTCGCGCAACAAATCGTGATCGCCCTCGAGTCGTTCGAGGGCGGTGTCCATGTCCAAAACAGCGTCCATCTTCGATCTCCGACTATCGTGATGAAGCCGCAGCTGCGCCAAGGCCAGTATCCCCGTGGGCCGCCGCGTCATCCGAACTTACGCCAGGTGTTCGAGCAGCGGTGTCAGCCGTGCTAGCTCCTTCTCCAACTCCGCACAGGCTTCGCCCGCGCGGGCCAGGTTGCCGCCGCGGCCGATCAGCTCCAGTCGCAGTGCCGCGGCCACGGCGCGTTCGGCGGCAAAATTGCCGAGTGAACCTTTCAACGAATGCGCCGCCAGTTCAAGCGCCTGAGCGTCGCCACCGGCGATCGCCGCGTGCAGCGCCGCCAGACGCTCGGGGTAGTCTTCGAGGAAGAGCGCGGCGATCTCACGTAACAACTCCACATCGCCCTCGAGGCGGGCGAGCATGGTGTCCTGGTCGAGGATCGAATCGGCTGCGTCGCGCAGCGCCAGTGCGGTCGAGGCCATGGCAGCAACTCCTTAGGCTGAGAGCGCGGCGGCCGGGGCATCGGCGCGCTCGCTGAAGACCTTGCCGGCGGCGGCCGCATCATCCGTTAGAACCACGCCGTAGGTACGCTGCAACAGCCGGCGCACGCGCGCGATCAGCTCGGCGCGGGCGAAGGGCTTGCCAATGTAGTCGTCAGTGCCGGCCATGAAACCGCGGGCGCGGTTGCCGGCGTCGTCAAGTGCAGTCAGCATCAAGATGGGAATGAACGCCGTGCGCACGTTGGCGCGCAGCCGCTCGCAAACTTCGAACCCGTCCATCTCGGGCATCATGACGTCGAGCAGGATCAGATCCGGCGGGTCGTCTTGCGCCCGTTCGATGGCCTCGGGGCCGTTGCTGACCGCAACTACCGAGATCGGCATGCTGCTGTGTTCGAGCGTGAAGGTGAGCAGCCGGCGGAAGTCGGGCTGGTCGTCGACCACCAGCGCGCGGAACTGCCGTGGGCCCGAGTCGGTTGCCGGCTCGGTTTGGGTCAGGGCCGGTGGCGATGTCGGCGCCACCACCGTCACCACCGGGGCGTGCTTTACGGCGACGCCACAGTACGGGCAGATTTGCCACTCCTTCTGCAGCTTCATGCCGCAGCCGCTACAGTTGCAATGCAGCGCGGTGCCGCAGTGCGGGCACATGGCGAAAGTCTCTTCGATCACCCGTTCGCATTTCGGGCAGCGCGCCGAGACGTCCGGAACGTCGACTACCCGTAACGCCTCCTCCGTCGTGCAGATACCGGCTGTGACTTTGGCGGCCGCGTGCTCGTAGAGCAGCCGGGTGCCGTCCTCCCGTGCCTGCCCGCGCAAGCCGCTCTCAGTGGCCTTCGACTCGATCATCTTGGACAACTGCGGCGTGACCGACAAGACTTCGAATACCGCCGTGCGTCCCGAGCAGCCCGACTTGCGGCACTGCGGACAGCCGCGGCCGCGCCGGAACTGATGGCCCGCGCCGCTGATCTCGAGCGCGTGCAACTGCGCCGGATCGGGCTCGTAGGGCGCAGCACAGTGCGTACACACGCGCCGCACCAGCCGTTGCGCGATGATGGCGTTGAGTGACGACGCCAGCATGTAGGGCTCGATGCCGATGTCGATCAGGCGGGCGATGGTCGCCACCGAGTCGTTGGTGTGCAGAGTGCTCAGCACCAGGTGTCCGGTCTGGGCCGCTCTTAGCGCGATCTCGGCCGTCTCGTGGTCGCGGATTTCACCGACCATGATGACGTCGGGGTCTTGCCGCAGAATCGAGCGCAAGGTGCCGGCAAACGTCAGTCCTTGCTTCTCGTTGATCTCCACCTGATTGATGCCGCGAATCTGATACTCGATCGGGTTCTCGATGGTGACGATATTGCGCGTCGGCGAGATCATCTCGGCCAGCATGCTGTAGAGCGTGGTGCTCTTGCCGCTGCCGGTGGGGCCGGTGACCAGCAC
>JACQVA010000153.1 GCA_016210005.1 Deltaproteobacteria bacterium
ACGGCGTTGACAAGCTGGTCGACTTCGAAGCGCACGGCTGCGCAGAGACCGCAATCGTGCGGGAGAAGCAGCTGAAGAAGCGGCGCCGCGCCTGGAAGAAGACAAATTGCGACCCTTTCGGCCATGGGCCTCGGCCTGACAGTACGCAGTACTGTCAGACTGGTGAGGATTTGCCCGGTCGGCTGCACGTTACCCACAGACTTGTCGCACAGCCCCAGCGCCGCGCGCGCGGGCTGCGCCTCTTGAGCGAAGCCGCCGTCCGTGCCAAGAGTTACAGCCATGCGCGGGTTAGTGGTGCGCTGGGTGGTCACAGCGTTCGCCCTCTGGCTGACCAGCCAGCTAGTCAGTGGCATTGAGTTGCACGGCGCGGGGGCGGTGTTCATTGCGGCGCTGGTGTTGGGCGTGCTCAACGCCTGCTTGCGGCCGCTGGTGCTGTTCTTCACCTTACCGATCAACCTGCTCACTCTCGGCCTGTTCACGCTGGTGGTCAACGGCTTGATGCTGTGGCTGACCTCCGGCGTGGTCCGGGGCTTCGAAGTACACGGCTTCTGGTCCGCCGTCGGCGGCGCCCTCCTACTCAGCCTGATCAGCTTCGTGCTCAACGTGTTTGTCAGCGACAGCGGCCGGATCGAGTACATCTACGTCGAGCGCATCGAGCACTGAGCGTCCCTGCGCACGCCGCACCGGGCGTGAGCGCGCGCCGCGGCCGCGCGTTGGATTCGTCAGCCTCCGCGCCTCACGGCGCACACACCAACACCAGCCGGTCCGAGTCGCTCAGCCACAGCGGGGAGTTTTCGTACGACTTACTCATCGTTGCCAGCGTGATGCGGCCGGGCGTGATCCGTGCGCCCAGTCGTAGCGGCACGCGAACGGTGAACGGCGCCGAGCACAGGCCGATCTGACTGCTCTCGACCGTTGGTTGCAGCCCGGTCGCGCCGGTGGTCCAGTCACGCAAGTTGTGGAGCGCCGTGTTCAAGCTGTTGTAGTTGGCGGCGTCGCGCAGCAGGCTGGGCAACACGATCCGTACCGGATCCGCCACCCCGAGCTGCGGGCACGTCGGCAGCCTGGCATCGATGTTGTTCAGGCATGCCACCACCCGAAACTCGCAGGCGTTGGCATCACTGCCGAAGTCGCAGGTGGGGTCATTGTTGTGGCAGGTCTGGGTGTAGTTGGGCCGGCCGCGGCGATCTAGCGCGGGCGTGTTGTTCGGATTCACCACCGACCACTCGATGAGGCAGGCGCGCTTGTCTCTCGCTGCGCTTCCCGCACCGTTGCCGGGGATCAGCTCGTAGCGGCAGGTGCTGTTGCAACCGTCACCGTCGGTGTTGTTGCCGTCATCGCACTGTTCGCCGGTGCTGAGCACGCCGTCGCCGCAGCAGTTACCCAGCGGCGTTCCCACGCATTGGCCGCCGGCGGTGCATTGGTCGTTGACGGTGCACTGACTGCCGTCGTCGCAGCCGCTGCCGGCATTCGCGAGCGCGGGCGGGGGACAGGCCGCGGACGTGCCGGTGCAGGTGGGCGCGATCTCGCACGTACCCGCCGCGCCGCAAACCAGACCGGCGTTGCCCGGGTCGTGGGTGCAGGTGCCGACTCCGTCGCACTGGTCGGAGGTGCAGACGTTGCCGTCGCTCGAGCAGGGCGTGGCGGCAGGCTGCTTGAGGTCGGCCGGGCATGCCGTCGAGCTGCCGGTGCAAGTGTCCGCCACGTCGCACTCGTTTGCAGCGGAGCGGCAGAGCGCTCCCGGGTTGCCCGCCGGATGGTTACAGCTCCCCAAGCCGTCGCATTGGTCAAGCGAGCAAGGGTTGCCGTCATCCGTGCAACCGGTGCCGCCGGTGACGTTGCAGGAGTTGTTCGCTTCATCGCAGGCATTGGCGCACTCGGGTCCGCCCGCGCAGGGGTCGCCGCCGCCGAGGCAGAGGCCGCCGCCGCACGCGTCGGTCAGAGTGCAGAACAGGCCGTCGTCGCAGGGGGAGTTGTCGGGGGCCACGCAGTTGCCGAGGCTTTCGTTGCAGACGTTCTGGCACTCGGCGCCGCTGGAGCACGGATCACCGGCGTGCGCGGTGCACGCGCCGGCGCTGCACTTGTCGGCGCCGTTGCAGAAGGTTCCGTCGCTGCAATCCGTGCCGTCCGCGAGCGGCGGCGGCGGCGCGCACAATCCCGTCAAGGGGTTGCAGTTCCCTGGCGGGCTGCACGGGTCGATGAGTGCGCTGGGACCGAAAGCAACTTCATCGATGAAGGTCCAATACGGGTTGGCGAAATCGAGGCGCGCGAAGCGCCCAGCACGGCCTGTGAGGTCAAGGGTTACATCTGCGCGTGTACCGTCCGGGATGTGGGGCAGTGTGGAGTTGGACTGTTCAAACAGCAACGGCGAACCAAAGGTAAACCCGTCGTCGCTGAAGGACACGGTCACCGACACCGGTTCCACCACGTCGGGGATCGAAGCAGTGGAGTTGCTAATGCCGATCGTGACGGTGGTGAAGTTGCGGGACGTTGGGAACCTGAAGATGACCGCAGCGGGTTTATTGAGCCACCCGACCCATTCGTAGGCCGGGCCGTTGCCTTTGTCATCCCAGTACGCGTCGGCTCCCTTCTCGCCGTCCAGGAGCTGCCCCGACGCGTACTGATCGTAGCCGCTGTTGTTCAGCCCCTGACCCACCCCATTGATAGCGACATTGTGCGGTTCATCGAAGTAGTTGTAGGACCCGGTGTCCGGAATTTCTGTGAACTTGTAAGCCACGGGGTCGCAATCTAAGCCCGGCGTACAGGGGGTTCCGCAGATAACCGGGTTAGATCCCACACACACGCCGCCTTGGCACGTGTCGGCTTGCGTGCACAGGTCGCCGTCGTTGCAGGAGGAGTTGTCGGGGGCCACGCAGTCGTCAGCCGCTTCATTGCACAGATCGTTGCATTCCGCGCCGCCGGCACAGGGATCGCCGCTGCCGGCGCAGGCACCGCCGCTGCACGTGTCGGTCTGGGTGCAGAACAGGCCGTCGTCGCACGCGGCGCCGTTGTCGGGCGTGCAGGCCGACGGCTCGCCGGTGCAGGTGTAGCAGGTCTCGATGTGGCAGACGTTGCTGCAGCCGTCGCCGCTGTCGGTGTCGCCGTCGTCACACTGCTCGCCGGCTTCGATCGTGCCGTTGCCGCACGAGGTGCACTTGCCGGCGCTGCCGGCGGCGAAGATGGCCTGCACTTCGCCGGCGCTCAGCCCGCGGTGGAAAAGTTCCAACTCGTCGACCTGCCCGTTCAAATTGAAGCCTTCGGCCTTTCCGATGGTCAGCGGTGCGGCCGGGTCGGGAATCGGATTCGAGTCGGTCGCCTGCGCCACCAGCGTGCCGTCGATGTACAGGCGGTAGCTGCTCCCGCTACGCGTGACCGCAACGTGATACCAGCGCCCGGCAAGCGGCGCCCACGGTGCCGCAACCGGATTGGCCGAGTAAGGCCCGTTGATGTGAAATCGCAGCTCGCCGCCCGACAACCAGAAGATCCACTTGTTCTGGTTACCGGCACCTTCGTCGTGTCCCGCGATCGGATCGCCACCGCCGTAGTTATTGAACTTGACCCACGAGTCGATCGAGAAATCACTGCTCCCCAAGGTCAACGCCGGATCGTCCGGCACTTCCACCCCGCCGCTGCCGTCGAAGGCGAACCCGTCGGCCACCTTGCCGGGTGCGAAACCGGCCGTTCCCTGCAGCGTGCCGTGGTGACCGCCGATGCTGTCCGCGGCGTTGCCCTCGGCCCGCCACCAACTCACCATGTCCGACGGCGGCGGCTCGCAGCCGTCGATAGCGACGAGGACGTTATCGAGGCCCCAGTCTTCATCCCCGGGGCCCTGGAGACCGGCTGCACTGAAGTTCAGCATCACGGACCCGGCGGTATGCGCGAACGTGAACGCCAGCCGATAGACAGCGTCACCGAAGAAGCTGTACCCGAGGGTGTTGACCTCGACGGCCCCGGTCTGGGGCGGGTGTGATCCGCCTGGGTATGCGTCGGGGTAGGCTTGGTCATAAACGTTGCTGAACGTCGTATTGACAAGAGTCCCACCACCGTCAACGTTCAGGTTCCATTCGTCGGGACCCACGCCGAGGGCGTTCCCGTCCCAGGACTTCAGGATGAAGAGATCGAAGGCGACAGTAAGCTGCGCGTGCGCCGGCAATCCGCTGAGCGTGAGAGACACCGTGCCGTTGTTAAATTGCCCGAGGAATCTTCGGGCACCTATTGGAGTCGTGTCGGTGGTGGTGTTCGACCACTCGGCACCGACCGCGCCCTCGAAGTCCTGGCTGTAGACCACTGCTGCGTCGGCCCGCAGCGCGCCTAACAGCGACAAAGCGCACCCAAGCGCTCCAGCCGCTCGCCACAGCCGGCCGCTCAATGCCTGTCTGCTACGAAAGGTTTCCATACGCGCTCCAAGTCAATCGGCATTACGTCCCTGACTCCTGGCCATCTCCTACGGCATGCACACCAAGCTGAGCCGATCGCTATCGCGCAGTGGGTACGGCGATGGAGAGTTTATGTACGACCTGCTCAGTGTCACCGGGCTCACGCGGCCCGCACCGGTCCAGCTGCCCCGTTGTCGCAACGGCACTCGGATCGGGAAG
>JACQVA010000154.1 GCA_016210005.1 Deltaproteobacteria bacterium
AGATAGCGCTGCACCTGCTCGTCGCTGTATTGATCCGGGGACTGCATGAAGTACTTCGAGCCCCTTCACCCCGGCGACATAGGCCTCGACCGTGCGCTCCGACACGTCCGCCGGAAGCCTCTGGAGTGCGGGGACGTGGCGCACGTCCATGTCCCGCACCATCCGATCGCGTAACTCGCCCATGCTGGCCTCCTTGGGCGACGATGACCGGGCCGGCGACAATTGCCGCGTGTGATGGAGATCAGTCTGTCTCCTTAGGCAGTGCGGGTCACGAACAAAAACAGCGCTATGAAATCAGCAGGCAGACGCGAAAGTAGACACCACCGCGCAGCGGTTTAGTTCAACTGTACGTTGGCGTCGCGCTCGGCGTCCGCGTTGGCGTCCGCGTCGGGGTGCTGGTCGCTGTCGGTGCAACCCCCGGCGTTGCGGTCGGCGCTGAGGATCTGGGTGAGGCGGAAGTTCTCGGCTGCGCCGCCGTAGCTGCGCGCATCGGCCACGTTGTTGCCGTGGCTGATCTGTTCCGGCCGGCCGAAGACGTCGTAGCTCAGATCACTCAAGTACTCGGCGCTACCGGCAACGCGGCGCACCTGCCCGGCGGCGTCGTACTCGTAGGTGACGACCCCTGCTCCGTCCGACGAGTCCGTGCAATCACGGCACTAACGACGGCACAAGAGCACGAAGATCGGCTTGACTGGCCCGCCGGAAAGCCGGTTATCGCGCAGACGCAGAGACGCCAAGCCGGAGTTGGATGTAAACACCATCTCGGCTCCCCTGCGCGACTTCGCGTCTTGGCGCGAGAAGATCATCATCCCTCATCCCTCGCTCTTCATTCGTGCTCGCCTACCGCTGATCACTCAGCGCCATCGTGATCGTAGCTCCACGTGCCCTCGTCGCCGTCGGTGGTGGTGTAGGTGCCGGATGTGCCTTGCGCGTTGTGTGTGCCGGTGAAGGTGGCGAGCTGGCTGCCGGTATCATCGATGACGGCGCCGGTGACGGCGCTGCCGTCGATGCGCCCGCTGATGTTGCCCTCGCTGAACAGGCCGGAGCCGACCACGTTGAGCCGCCCGGTGATGCGGTTGTCGTCGCGGGTACGTTCGAGCTGCACAAACCACGGCAGCGCTTCCCGCCGTTGGCGCCGCTCACTCTGCCAGCGTCCACCACGGGTCAGCGCGACGAGCTTGCCGCGGCTCTCCTTCACCGCCACGATCCGGTCGCGGATGGCGTGGCGCGCTTGCACCGCCGCGTCGGCGTCGGGTGCTGGCCGCTGCTCCTGTCGCTGTAGCCACGCCCCAAAGTCGATCACGTTGCCGTCCTGTGCCTGCGCGATCAGCGCGATGGTCAACAAACTGAGCATCCAAGCAATGACTCGATTGCGGCTCATGCTTAAGCTCCTGTTCGCGTCTGAAATCCCATGCCCAAATGCCTGGATCTCACGGCTCCTTCTGCGGGGCACCAGGGACCAAGCGTGTCCCGCATAGCGTACAGCGCTCCGGCACCCGAACCGTCCAGATGAAAGTCTTTGTGCCGAAGAACGTGACGGGATTGTTCAGCACGGCTTTCCGGCACTGCGGGCAGCGCCGTGTTGTGACGTATGTACCCAGCGCAAACTGCAACACGAGCAGGACCAGTATGAATGCGGGGTGGACGAGGACAACAAGCGCAGCGATAAGCGCTAGAAGCGGCAGCCCCAAGATGGCAGTGGCGTAAATCCTTCGCCGAAGGTTCATGCGATTACCTCCCCCAGGCAGCGATGGTGCCGGTCGTGCTCAGCGACGTCGAAAGGCCGAACTGGGTAGCGCTTGGCCCGTAGCCAACGGTAGCGCCAACCAGTTCACCCGTTGTCGGATTGAAAAAGAAGCTGACGCTGAAGAACCCGGCAGTCATGTTAGCGTTCACCGTCGTTCCGGCAAGGTCACCGGCGACAAACCCGATGAAGAGATCGGCGGAGATGTTAAGGCCAGTCGTCGCCCCTCCGCTGCCAAACATGCCAGCAGCGCTCTCCGACCCAAGGAGGCCAGGGTTGACGAAGACGCCCCCACTGAGTTCGGCGCCCGTGATGGCGGTTGCGCTCCCGCCGGCGCCGACGAGGATGTTGACCCCGGATTGCTTAGGTGCGTCATTCACGGTCATGACCCCGGCGCCCGGCAATCCTTCGCCCACATCCACGTCAGTGCTATTCAGCATAGCAGCGAGTGCGGCGGCGCCATGGGCTCCGAACGAGTTCTCGGCCAACTGGGCCAAGCCGCCGAGAAGGGCGGCCAGTTGTTGGGTCGGCGACGCGGCCCGAAAGCCTGCGAAGTTGCCGCCGCTGCTAGCAGCCCTGGTTCCGTTGGGGCCACTGCTTCCGATGAGCCCGCGCATGGCCAGTAGTGTCACCCATGCAAGGCCCGTGACCGTGGTTCTGTAGTAGCTCTCGATGGGCATGCCGTAGTTCGTCGCGGCGATCAGCTCGCCCCCCAATCCAATGAACATCCCCGTCGGGTCGACGAACTTCACCGGATTCCACGCCACGTAGGCGAACGGGTTCATGTACTCACGCACCGGGTCGGGGCTGAGGAAGCGGGCGATGCGGGGGTCGTACATGCGGGCGCCGTAGTCGTACACTCGCGCGCGCCACTCCCAGCGCTGGCCGGTGTAGAGCTGCGCGGTCTTCTCTTGCCCGGCGCTGACCGCCGTGCCGGTGGTCGTGAACGCTTTCATCGCTCCGTAGGCATCATAGCGAAAATACTGCGCCGGGGTACCATCCGCACACTCCTCCCCCGCGGGGCGCTGGTAGCACGTCACCATAGTGGTGGAGCCGAGATGGTCGCTGTGCAGGAAGAATACCGGGAAGCTCGGCGGTGGTGCGCCGCCACCACCGCCACCGCCACCGCCGCCGCGCGCAGGGCGCACGCAGGTGAGCGGAGTCAGACTCAGGCCGAAGGCAACCGCCAGCACGATCACATGCCCGCGCCGGACGCGGCGAAAGACGCCGTGCCGCCCGATGGCTATCCCCAGCCGCGCACGCCCGGGCGTCAGATCGAGTACGATCACCACCAGCAAGAGCAGCGCGCCGAGCTTGGCGGCGTCTTCGGCAGCTAACGCATAGTGCGGGTAGATCAGCCCGCCGCCGCGCCAGACGTCGTCGAGTGTGCGCGCCAGTAGTGTCGGTTGCCCGCCGCTGTCGGTGCGCGCGAGCTGCGGGAAGCCGCCGCCGGAGGTCAGCGTGCTCTGCGCGATGCGCCGCCCGCCGGCCCAGACATAGCGCGTCAGGGTGCCGACCACGCCGGGCTGGTAATCGAACCAGTCACCAAAGGTGAACACCGGCACGGTGTCGTCACGGTGCGCCACCCGCGCTCCGCTGTAGTCGTGATAGTACGCGACGGTCGCGGTGCCGGCGGTGACGGAGCTGACGCGGCCTTCGAGGTCGTAGGCAATCGTGTGCGCGCTGTCGGCCCCGGTGCTGTCGGTGTCGGGCCGCCAGGTGAGCGCACCGTTGGCGTCGTACTGGTAGGTGCTCGCGCTGCCCGGCGGCGACGAGTAGCGGATGCGATGGGGCTGCGCCGTCTGGTGCGTGAAGCTGGGCGGATCACGCGTGATCAGGTTGCCGTAGTTGTCGTACTGGAAGTCGGTGGGCGCACCCCAAGTCGCCACCCCGTCGGCGCTCATCACCCGGCCGAGACCGTCGTAGGTGTAGTCCCAATCGTTGTCGCGACTGCTGCCCTGGGTGTAGGTGAAGCCCGTGGCGTAAGCGTTTGCGTCGCGGACGCCCAGCAGGTTGCCGCTGGGGTCATAGGGCCCGTAGCTGAATTGCTGATAGAGGTTGCTGCCGCCCTGCGCCCGGATCTCTTGCAGCCGGAACTGATTAGCCGGCCCAGCGGCGCCATCAGCATAGCTCCAGCGGTTGCTCAGCAAGGACGGCCCGTATGCCTGCGACAGCAAGCGCCCGAAGCGGTCGTACTGCGCATTGCTGAGATACACCTGCCCCGGCGTCGAGGCGGTGACCACGCGCCCGCCGGCGTCGTAGGTGTAGGTGAGAATCTCACTGGCGGTGTCGGTCGGGTAGTTGATGGTCTTGAGGTGATCGGCCGCGTCGTAAGTGCGCAGGAAGGTGAAGCCGGCGCTGAAGCCGGCGTCGATGGTGATGCGCTTGCTCGAAGCCGTCGCGCGCCCACGCGCGTCGTAGCTGAAGCTGGTCGAGCCGGTGTAACCGGTGGCGGCGCCGGGGCGATCGTCCACCTGGCAGAGCCGGCCGAGGCCGTGCTCGCACAGCGAGCCGGGGTTGGAGAGCTGCGGGTCGAGCGGGAAGTCGTAGTAGTAGGCCGCCAGCACCTCGGCGCCGGTGGCCGCCGGGCAGCCGCTATTGGCGGTGGTGGGGCAGAGGCCGTTGCCGGACCAGACATCGTCAGAACGGCCGTATTTGCACTGCAGGCGGTTGAGGGCGTCGTAGCAGAACTCGAGATGCTGTCCCGTCTTCGGATCGTCCTGGAAAAGCAGGTTGCCGGCGTCGTCGTAGCGGTACGTCCAAGTGCCGGAGTCGGGGTCGGTCAGTTGCGTGCGGCGGCCGAGCGAGTCGTAACTGAAAGTGACCGTGGTAGCGTTGCTGCCGCTATCGGCGGCGTTGGTGTAGGAGGTGGTGCCGGTGACCCGATCGAGGGCGTCGTAGGTCGTCGCCGTGCGCGCCTTGAGTGTCGGAGCCAAGTTGGTGCGCGCCTCGTAGCTGCGCACCTGGATGATCCGCCCCAAGGCGTCGCGTTCCTCCACTGATTGCCGCCCGGTGCAGGTGCTGGTGCAGGCGTTGTAGTTCTCATCGTAGGTAACGGTCTGGCCCGCGGTGTCGTAGTTGGCGGAGCGATACGTGCCGTCGGAGTTGGTGGTGCGGATGACGCGATCGAGGGCGTCGTAGGCCAAGCTGACAAAGCCGGCGTCGCCGGGCGCGCTTTCGTAAACGTCCACCGCCAGTGTGCCGGCAAACGCCGCCGCGCGACTGGCCACCCGCCCGGCGGCATCGAAGCTAACGGCATCGCTGACCACGACAGTGCTGCTGCCCTCGACCACCTCGTCGCGCTTGTTCTCCAGCGCCCGGCCGAGGCTATCGAAGAAAGCGTTTGTCTGGCGATAGCCGCCGGTAGCGGTGGGCTCACGCACAAAGGTGGCCACGCGGCTGGGTACACCCGCGCCTCCAAAGGTGTACTCGAACATGCGCCAGGGCGAGGTATCTAATGGCCGTGTCACCGCCAGTTGCCGGCCGAAGTCGTCATAGGTGATGCTGGTGGTATCCCCGTTGGCATCGGCGCGCGAGTGCAACTTGCCCCATTCGAGGTCGTACGCGAGCGTGACCGGCTGGCCGAGGGCGTTGGTGATCGTGGACGGGAAGATGCCGTAATGGGCGTCGTACTCGACGGTGGTGATGTTGCCGCGCGCGTCGGTGATGCGCGTGGGTTGTCCGGCAGCCGCGGCGCCGGCATCCACGCTCGGGTCGTAGGCGAGGGTGGCCGTGGTGATGAACGTGTCGGTGGTATCGAGCCACTCGCGAATAGCGGTGACATTGCCGTGGCTATCGTAGTCGAACTGCTTCTCGGCCAGGCGGGTGGCGGTTGAGACGCGCACGCTCGCGGGCCGATCACGGATGGTGTCTTGCGGGTTCAGGTTGCGGACGTAGCTGACGGTGGTCCAGACGGTGGGCAAGTTGGTGGCCTGCTTGGAGCTGAGTGTGAGGTTGTTGTCCTCGTCGTATTGCAGGAAGTCGGTGCGCAGCTGCTGCGTCGGGCCGGCGCCGGCGCTGTAGCTGGTGTCAGTGCGCGAGGCCAGGTGTACTTGCGTTCGCTCAGCGCTGAGCGGGGCAGCGCTCCAGCTGAACTCGCCGGCGCTGAACACCGGCTGGGTGCTGGTGGTACCGCGCAGCACACGGCGCACGGGTTTACCTTTGAAGGGGCGGGCGGCGGCACGCGCGTTGGCGTCGCGGATATCGCCCGGCTGCGAGTACTCGGTCAGAACGCGGCGGCCGGCGGGGTGGCTTTCCTCGACGAAGCGAAAGCCCGCGAACTCGCGCTCGTCGGGGTCGAAGTAGGGGCGCGAGTAGCGGTAGGTGCGGGTGAGCACATTGCCCGCGCCGGCAAAGCCGGTGTCGGTGGTGATGGTGCTGACCAGCCCGAGCGGGAAGGGCACGCTCATACAGTCGGTGCACTGCGCGCAGGTGCTGGCGGGGCAATCGAAGTTGTACTGGCAGATGTCGCCGGCGCTGGTGCCGCCGCAGGTTTGCAGCTGCGTGGCGAGGTCGGTCGAGACCACGTAGGTCGCACTCATGGTGGCGCCGAGGCCGTTGTTGATGGCGGTCAACACGCCCGCGCGCGGCGCGTCGGCGGGAACCACAAAGAGCGTGCTAGCGTCAATCGAGCTGACATAGTCCGCGCAGCCATCGCCGGTGAGGTCGCGCAAATCGGTGAAGACGACCATCGCTTTGCTGCTTGAGGTTCTGCTGATGTACGGCACGCTCGGGCTCGACTGCCAGGGGACGCCGTCATTGACATCGGCGAAGCCTTCACCGGTGTTGGTAAACACCGTCCACGGCTGAGTGCCGGCATCGACGTAATCGGGAAGCCCGTCGCCGTTCATGTCGTGCAAGCCGGTAGTAATGTGCACGCTCTCGCTCACCTCGTCGAAGTGTGCCTCTGCCAGGAGACGCGCTTCGCCCGATTGCGAGGGCGCCAGCCAAAAGGCCGGCGTGTCGGCAAAACCATGACCGGTATTCCAGAACACGTCCCAGTGGGCCGGCCCGGTAGCGATGTTTGGCTCCGAGGAGACAAGATCAGGCAGGCCATCCCCGTTCAAGTCGAACAGGCCTTTGGCCAAAGCCCTACCGTGCCGCCCCACTAGCGTCACGTTTGGCGGTACCCGCCACAGAACCGGGCCGCTGAAATCGCTACCATTGTTGCGGTGAAACGTACAGTATGGAAAGGTTGCTGAGGGCTTCTCACCGTTGTCCGTGGGTGTCGTGCACTCCAACAAGTCGGCTAGGCCGTCGCCGTTGATGTCACGGGGCTGGCCCAAGCTCGCACTCAAGAATTCAGGCTCGTCGAAATACCAAATTGGCTGCTGCCAGGGCGTGTTCGGCGCCAGGCCCGTGCCTGTATTTCGCTGCACATCCCAGAACTGCGATATCGGATCCTGAAGGGAAGGCGATAGAAGATAGTCTGGCAGCCCGTCCCCCGTAAGGTCGGCCCACTGCATCATGAAGCCACCGAACGGGTCGCGGACGTATCCGTACATCGGACTTGCGCCCCACGGCACCGGGGTTGCAAAACGATCGCCAAGATTACGCGCCACTTTGAAGTAGTTGCTCGGGCCCATAACACCTGCGAGTGCTACCTGCACCCAATCGGTGCGGCTATCCCCATCGGCATCCATCAACTCGCCGTAGTCCCAGCCAATCAGCACGCCATCAGTGCCGGCCATCCGCGGTTCGCCGAACGACATCGTACGCTCTGCCCCGAAAGCGTGGGTCGGTTGCTGGTAGGTGAAGGTGGTCGATGGAAACGCGCCGCCGTCGGCGCCGGCGCGGGTCACCTCGACCAGCTGGCTCCAGCCGGTGTCGGCGGCGGGTTCGTAGCGTAGCGTGTAGAGCGTGGTCGGCGCTTGGTATGTGCTCAGCCCGTCAACCCACACGCGGATAGTGGTCACGATGCCGGTGACGCGCTGCTCGAAGCCACCCACGAACGACGGCGCCTGGTCAGCCCGGCCCTCGTAATCCAGGTGAACGTGGAACCGGTGCGGGTAGCCCGCCGCCGGGTTGCCACCGTAGTCAACCTGGTACGGATACAACCCGCCATTGTAGGAATAGTCAATGCGGTTACCGTTGGTATCAACGACCGAGCTGAGCCCCCAGGAGAACGTACCGCCTGCGCTGTTCACATCCGCGCCCGTACGGGACAACGCCTCGGCGCCGTAGGTGTATTGCAGCCCACTCTTATCAGTCACCGTCCACTGATTGCTGGTCGTGTCGAACACGACCGTCAAGAACGCCTCCTCGACACTCGATCCGTAAGTGATCGTAGAGGGGCCGGTGCTCAAGATGGGGAAAGAGCATTGGGGGTCAAGCCTGGAAAGTGGTAATCAGGCGCGAGGCGACCTTCGCCACCTGCCTGTTGCTCTGCTGCAGTCGCTGCGCTCGTCGGATCGCCTTGCTCACCGCGAAATGTCCCACCCCGAAAGCCGCGCCGACCTCCCGCTGCCGCAGGCCGCACAGCTCCCACACCAGCCACATCGCCAGCGCGCGCGCCCAGCCCCCGCCCCGCCGCACAATCTCCTGCCGCGGTACCTTGGTCGCTCGAACCACTTGCGTGACCACCACCGACAGCGCCGGCCGGGCGCGCAGCTGCGCCCCGTGCGCTACCTCCAGGCCCATCCCCCGCTTGCTCACCCGTTGCCGCATCCGCTCCACCCAGCCCACCTCGCCCAGCAACGTCTGCCCCACCACCGCATCCCACGGCGCCGCCCGCCCCTGGCCCACGCCGTCGCGCAGGAATTGCCGATAGGCCCGCTGCGCCACGCTGCGCCGGCGCCCGAACTGCTTCAGCACACCCTCCACGCTGAGCCAGGACGCGGCCGGCTGCCGGCCCACATACGCCGCCGCGCTGCTCCACCGAAACTGCGCCGGGTCCGCGACCTCTCCGACCCGCACGGGATTGAGATGGATGTAGCGACTCAGCTCCACCAGATACGACTCCTTGTCCACCAGGATCGCCTTGTAGCGCCCCTGAAACAGGTGCCCGACGCGCCGGGAGCGGCGGTTGAAGTCCTGGGTATAGACCGCGTTGAGCTGGCGCAGCGCCTCGCTCAGATTCCCCTCCGGGGTTTCCACCAACAGGTGATAGTGGTTCCGCATCAGCACATAGGCATAGACAACCACACGATACCGCTCGACCACGGCTTGGAGTCGCGCCAGGAACTGCTTGCGATCGTGGTCGTCGCGGAAGATGGCCTTGCGCTCGTTCCCACGCGCGGTCACGTGGTAACAGGCCCCCGGAAACGCGATCCGTAGCGCTCGTGCCATCACAGATCGGTTACCAGGCCCACGCGGGCATGTCCACCGCTAATTCCCGCTTTCCAGGCTTGACCCCACTGCGGGGCTGAAGCGTGAACGCCTCGGCGGCCGCTGTCGAGATCAGAGGGTGGGCATCTGGCTGCTGCGCTTAACCACTCCAGCGCGATTCGGGAGAGCACAGACGTTTGTGCCGATTGGTGACGGACTCATCTTCTGTGTTGGGTTCGTCGTCGCTTGTTCCTAGGATCCGATCGGGACCTGGAGAGACCAGGCGATAGCCGCCCCCCAGCTTGGACTCGTACACGATCTCATTGCCCCACGCGTCCTTGGGAGACTTAGGCTTCACGTCCACCTCGAGAAGGGATTGTGGCAAGTGCCCTTCCGTTTCCTGGAAGTGTCGAACCGCTTCGTCCGCTCCGACCAACACCCACAGCGTGTAGCAGAGCCGGTCTCGTGCCCAAGCCTCTCGCGGCTTGCCGGCATCAGCGATCATGCCCCAGCGCGACCAGGCGTAGGCCGCCAGGACTAGCGATCCAACTCCGACGACTGCCAATAGTGCGATTGCGACGCGGCGCATCTCCGTTCCCCTCCTAGTAGTTGAGGGGCCCCCTGAGAACGCCGCGGTAGAGGTCTGGAGCCGTCGGATAGTTGGCCAGAATCTGCGCGCGACTTGGACCGATATAGCTCGACGCTTCTCCGAACCGATTGGCAAACACCTCGGACCCGCTCAACCCCGTGAATTGGTAACTCAACACGTGAAAGTATTCGTGCGCGAGTTGACCGCCGAGGTAGTTCGTCGGCAATCCGAGAGATCGCGTCGGGACGAAGATGTTGCCTTCTCGCGAGTACAGCTCCGCTCCCCCGAAGCGCTGCTCGTACGTATAGACCCGTCCCGAGTTCAGCGTCTCCTGTAATCCCTCTCCGGTCGGTGTGTAGGGAATCTCGTTGATGGATTGGTTGAGGATGCCGGCCTCTTTGGTTCCCGGCTGCACAACATTCTTCTGGGCAGTCCAATCGTCCACGTAGTCGCCGAGCTTCTGCCCGAAGGTCTCGTTTTCACCGCCGGCTCGGTGTAGTCCGCCATTTCCTCCTTGGGCGGCGCTTAGGAGATCATATGCGCCGAAAGCACTCAGGGCAGCGGCCACCGCTGCGGTCGCATACATGCCGTTATTGGCGGCCTGGTAGGCGCCGTACCCACCTGCCGCAACCCCGGTAGCCTGTAGTGCGGTGACGGTCATGGCGTAGGTCGCTGGCGAAACGGCAGCCTTCAGGACCCCTAGCCCGTATGCCCCAACTCCGGCCGTGGCAAGGCCGATCGCTCCTGTGATGGCGAAAGCCTTGAACGCTGCACCGACGTCGCCCGTGCTCACGCCCACATCGATCGCCGTGGCGGCGGCAGCGATCAGCACGATCGCAACAACGATGTCATCTAGACCGAAGATCGCCCCGGTAGGATCGGTGCCGTTGATTGGATCCCACGGCCCGTAGGCGTACGGATTGGCAAACTGGCGGGCGGGATCGTGGGTCAAGAACATCCCCAGCGCAGGGTCGTAGACGCGGGCGCCGGCGTATTGGAGGCCGCTGAGCGGCTCGGTGTCGTAGCCGGTGAACTCGCGGCAGTACCCGCCGTTGGCGCAGTCGTCACTGCCCCAGCGCCCGCGTGCCTCGCCGTAGGGTTTGTAACGGATGTACTCGACCGCCGCTCCGCTGCTGTCGGTGATCACCTGC
>JACQVA010000155.1 GCA_016210005.1 Deltaproteobacteria bacterium
CCTTGCTCTGATGCTGCCACACCCGCGTTGCCAGCTGTGAGGTCACCCCAATGTACAGCGTGCCGTTCCGTTTGCTGGCCAGGATGTAAACGCAGAACTACTTGTCCATAGCGCCAAACGCCAAACTGGATTCCCGCTTTCGCGGGAATGACGGCCCGCTTTCGCGGGAACGACGGCCATAACACCGAACCACGTTACCCACAAATTTGTCGCGCACCCCCGGGCGGCCACGCCCGAGGTTGCGGGGCCCGGCCAAGCCGGGCGCTGCCCGGTGCCGGTTTGCACCTGTGCGACGACGCCGTACAATGGCACCGACATGGGCGCCGACATGCATGGGTGGATCTCTTGGCAGATGGCCGGCGTTGCCGGCGCGTTGCTCGTAGCGATCGCCGCGGCACCTGCGCCGGCGCAAACACTGGGCCCCGCTCTCTCGGCCGAACGGGCGCGCGTTGAACGTCTGGCGCGGTTGGAGCGGCAACTGACCAGCGCGGACGCCGCCGCCTTTGCGCAGGCACTGAACGAGTTGGCATCCAATGAAGAGCCCGGTGTGTTGGAGATTTGGGAGCGGGCGGTGGCCGCGGCCGGCGGCCGGCGGCGAAGCCAGCTCGCCGGCGGCTTGGCCGCGGCGCGCCACCGGCTCGCACGCCGGCAGCGGGTGGCGCAGGTGGTGCTCCTCGATCTGCCGATCGAGGAGCTGAACCGGTTCCGTGCGGCGCTGGAATCGGCTGGCGGAGGACTCGACCTAGCAGTGTGGCAGAGTGATGCCGCCGGTGTCGTGGCCGCGCTGCCGCCGTCAGCGCGCCAGCGTCTAGCAGCGGCCGGCGTCGGCAGTGAGGTGCTGTTCGACTCGGTGGCCGAGTGGCAGCGCGACCGGCAGGCCGGGAGGGCCATGGCCCAACGCATCACCCCACGCTATCAGTCGGCCGCCGCGGCGAACGATTACTCGCCGCGGATCATCGTCATCGATCTCGCTCGCAGCGGGCCGCCGCCGGCCGCCGGCAGCGCTTACGGCTGGCTCGGCGACAATGAGGACGTGGTGGCCAGCAACCAGCACTACCTTGCGTATCTCGATGTCCTACCCGCAGCGCGCCCACGAAGTTACCTGGCCCGCCGCTATCGCCGGCGCGGTGTGCGGGTGGTCGCGGTCTTGACGCCCGAGGAGTTCCCGCTTGCTGGCCGCCGCTTCTTTCCGGATCTCGCCACCGCCGCCGCCCCCGCTGAAGCCGCCGGCTTTGATGCACGATTTCATTCGTACGATGAGGTTGCCGCCGAGTTGCAGGAACTTGCCGACCGCTGGCCGAACCTGGCTTCCCTGGTCAGCTTGGGGCCAACTTACGAGGGCCGGGAGATTTGGGCACTAAAAGTGAGCCGGGACGCCGGCAGTGATGATCCGCGCAAGCCGGACGTGCTCTTTACCGGTTGCCACCACGCCCGTGAGTGGATTGCAGTCGAGCCACCGATGTTCTTTGCGCGACAGCTGCTGGAGGGCTATGCCACCGATGACGGCATCCGCTTTCTGGTCGATCACAGCGAGGTCTGGCTGGTACCGATCGTCAACCCGGACGGCCTCGCCTACAGCCAGCAGTCGGCCAATGGCGCCACCGACAGCGTGCGCTACTGGCGCAAGAACCGCCGGCCGGTGACGAACACCAGCTGCGGCGCCGGTGTCGGGATCGACCTCAACCGCAACTACGGCTTCGCCTGGCGGCTGCCCGGCGACCAGCCTTGCCCGCGTACCGGCGATGACGTCGGCGCCAGCGACTCGCCCAATGACTTCCAGCTCTATCGCGGGCCGGTGCCACTGTCGGAGCTCGAAGTGCAGGCGCTGGCGGCGCTGACCGCCGATCCAGCCCACAATTTTTCCGCTCGGGTCGACTTCCACAACTACGGCCAGCTGGTCTTGTATCCTTGGGCCTACACCACCAGCGCTCCGGCGGACGCCGCCACGCTGGCCGGCCTGGGCACCCTGCTGGCCCAGCGGCTGAGTGCCGCCAACGGGGTTCACTACAAACCGCAGCCGGCGGTCGGGCTTTACGTCGCCACTGGCACCTCGGTCGATCATGCCTACGGCGTGGACCACACCCTCGGCGCGTTCATCTGGGAGCTGCGCCCAGCGCAGTGCTGCTTCTACGTGCCCGAGAGCCAGATCGAGCCCATAACCCGCGAATCGTGGGCGGCGGCCCAGCCATTGATCGACTGGAGCATCGGCCCGCCCGCACTGGCGCGCGTGACCGCCTGGCAAACCGGCGCCGGCGGGGCGCTCGACCTGCCGGTGTACCAGGCGAGCTGGCAGCATAGCGGTGATGTTAACACGCTCGTAGTGACCGAAAAAGCCGAGTTGCTGCAACCCGGGCGGTTGCTGCTGTCGCTGCAGTTCTCCAAACCACTGCCGGCTGGTGCCGCACCGGTGGTGACAATGAGCCGCGCGGCAGCATTCGACGAAGTCAAGGCGGCAGTTCGCGCGCCTGGTCAAGGATGGCAGCGCGGTGACTACGACAACGATACCTGGGTGGGCGAGCTGACAATTCCGGCATACGGCGACGCCACCAGCGCCTGGCAACTGGCCGTCAGCGCCAGCGACGGTGCCGGCCTTGCGCTCGATGCTCAACCCGCGACTCCAGCGCGCTACGCGCTCGCTAGCGGCGGCTGGCAGGATTACGAATCCGGACCGGATCTCATTCACCTCCTGCCGGCCAGCGCCAGTCTCGGTCCCTTCCCCAGCGTAACACCGACGCCGAGCCGGACCCGCCACCCGACAATCACGCCAACGCACACCCGCACCCCGACCAGGACCGCCACACCGACCTGGACGCGGCGGCCCACCTCGACCCGTACGCGTACCTGGACGCGACGCCCGACCAGCACCCCGACCGCCACCTGGACCAAACCGCCCACGCGCACCCGCACCCCGACGGCGACCGCTACCTGGACGCGGCGCCCGACTAGGACGCCAACGCTTACCCCCACCCGTCGCCCGACCGCCACCCGCACCCCCACGCCGACACGCCGCCCCTCGATCACGCCCACCGCGACTGGCTAGCCCAACATCCACAACCGGCGCACGCCAGCTCAGGTACGGGCAGCGCTCGGCCAACGCCGCCTGCGCCGGCGCCAGTTTGGGGGGCTTGACTCCCAACGACGCATAGATATATTTCGATGCGTCGAGAGGAGGTATAGAAATGAATTCCATCTTCGGGTTGCCACTCACCGCGCTGGCGGCGTACGCCGGCGACGCGCTGCCGGCGCCATTGTCGCTGCCGCTGCTGTGGGCGACGGTGCTGGTGTGGGCGATGATCGCATTGCTGCTGGCCGCGGTCGCCGGGATTGTCGGCGCCGGCGAGCGCCCGTTGTTCGCAGGCAGAAGCGCTGCGCGGCCGCGGCTGGGTCCGCTCGCCTGCGCTCCGTGTTGCGGCTACGCCGGCGGCTGACGGAAGGGCATGATGGCGAACTTCGTTCGTGCTTTCCGCGCCCTCGGCGACGCGACACGGCAGAAGATGCTGGCCCTGCTGGAGCGCAAGGGCGAGCTGTGTGTCTCCGAGCTGGCGCAGAACTTCGACATGACCCAGCCGTCGATCTCCCACCACCTGCGCATCCTCAAGGACGCCGGCCTGGTCACCGCCCACAAACGCGGCAAGGAGGTCTACTACGCGATCAATCCCGACGAACTCACCAAGTGTTGTGGCTTGTTCTTCGCGGACTTCGCGTGCTGCCGGCCGATGCTCAAGAACGTGCGGCGAAGATCGCGAGCATTGGCTGAAGGAGAATCGTAATGGACGAACAACTCGTCAAGGCCGATCAACTGCGCGACGCGGTGCGCCGGCGCTACGGCGCGATTGCCGAGGGCGGCACCGCGGCACCGGTGGACGACGTCGCCCGCGCGGTGGGCTACAGCGAAGGCGATCTGCGCGTGGCCCCCGAGGGCGCCAACCTCGGCCTCGGCTGCGGTAACCCAACCGCGCTGGCGCAGCTCCGTCCCGGTGACGTGGTGCTCGACCTCGGCTCGGGCGCGGGCTTCGACGCCTTCCTGGCCGTGCGCGCGGTCGGTCCCGCAGGGCGCGTGATCGGGGTCGACATGACGCCGGCGATGGTCGCCAAGGCGCAGGAGAACGCCCGCGCCGCGGGCGTTACCAACGCCGAGTTCCGGCTCGGCACCATCGAGGAGTTGCCGGTCGAGGGCGCCAGCGTCGACGTCGTCATCTCGAACTGCGTGATCAATCTGTCGCCCGACAAGCCGCGGGTCTTCCGCGAAGCGTTCCGCGTGCTCAAGCCAGGCGGGCGGTTGCTGGTCTCCGACATTGTCTGGCGGACGTTGCCGCCGGAGCCCGTGCGCGCCAGCGTCGAAGCCTTCGTCGGGTGCATCGCCGGCGCCGCTCTCAAGGGTGACTATCTCCGAGCGATCGCCGATGCTGGGTTCGGCGACGTGCGGGTCGTCCGGGAAACAGACGCCTCGGCGTTGCTCGGCGAAGCTTGCGCCTGCGCGCCCGATCCGGTCGCGGCAGAAGTGATTGCCGCCGTGGGCGATGGCGATGATCTCCGGCGCTTGGTGGCCAGCGTCGCCAGCATCGCGGTCTCCGCCAGCAAGCCGTGAGCGGCACGCGCAGCGGGAGGGTGACTATGGCCGTACAACCGAGCGCGCTCACTCGGCGTGACTTCCTGCAAGCGAGCGGCGCGACCGCGCTGGCGCTGGGGCTCGCCAGGCTTCAGCCGGCGCCGGCGTCAGCCCGAGAGGTTACGCCCTCGGTGCAGCATTCCGCCACTTTGGCGGGCTCTCGCGACTACCGCGGCTGGGAAGACCTCTACCGCCGGCAGTGGCGCTGGGATCGGGTGGTGCGCGGCACGCACACGATGACGAACTGCACGGCCGGCTGCGCCTGGGACTTGTTCGTGAAAGACGATGTGGTGTGGCGCGAGGAGCAGAAGGCGCCGTACGTCGCATCGATGCCCAGCTTACCCGACTTCAACCCGCGCGGCTGCCAGAAGGGCGCGTGCGCCGCCGACCTGATGTACTCGCCCTCGCGCATCCGCTACCCGTTGCGCCGCGTCGGGGCGCGCGGCGACGGCCGCTGGCAACGCATCTCGTGGGACGAAGCGCTCGCCGCAACCGCCACCGCTATGGTCGAGGCCATCGAGCGCGACGGGCCGGCGTCGGTGGTGTGCGAGCTGGGCTCGAACATCGGCGCCGGCCCGAACAGCGCCGCGCCGTTGCGCTTCTTTCACTTGCTCGGCTCACCGGTAACGGATCCGACGGCGCAGATCGGCGACCTGATCGCCGGCGCTGCCATCACGTTTGGCGATGGCCACCCGTGCGGTTCGTCGGATGACTGGTACCGCTCGAACTACCTCGTGCTCTGGGCGTTCAACCCGGCGGCGACTCGTATTCCCGACGCCCACTTCCTCAATGAGGCGCGCTATCGCGGCGCTGAGATCGTCGTGGTCGCGCCCGATCTGAACGCAACCGCCATTCACGCCGATCTGTGGCTCAACCCACGCCCCGGCACCGACGCCGCGCTGGCGCTGGGCGCCGCGCAGGTGATCGTCGCCGAGAACTTGTTCAACCCGGCATACGTCGCGGAGCAAACCGACCTGCCGCTGCTGGTGCGGACCGACACCGGCCGCTTTGTCCGCGAAGCCGACCTGCACCGCGGCGGCTCCGACTCGGCGTTCTATGTCTGGGACGCCAAGCTCGGCCGCCCGGCACCGGCGCCCGGCAGCGGGCGCAGCAAGCAACTGGACGACCCCAAGGTCGTGGCCGATCTGACCTTTACGGGCACTATCACCATCAGTGGCAAGCCGGTGCCTGTCCGCACGGTGTTCGCGCTGCTGCGCGAGCGGCTCGACGCCACCTATCGACCCGAGCAGGTTGCCGAAATCACCGGAGTCGCCGCTGCCACCATCCGCCGCTTCGCGCGCGGGTTCGCGGCGGCGCCGGCCGCGCTGATTG
Source organism: Deltaproteobacteria bacterium (assembly GCA_016210005.1). Classification (NCBI taxonomy): domain Bacteria; kingdom Pseudomonadati; phylum Myxococcota; class Myxococcia; species Deltaproteobacteria bacterium. Next base: position 5,942 of record JACQVA010000155.1, read on the forward strand.
TGGCCGAGTTCGGGCAGTGCAAGTTCCTGCACGCCGATCTGGCGCAGCGGGCGCAGATTCTGCTGGCGTCGCTCACCGGCAACGTCGGCCGCGGGGGCGGCGGCTGGCGCGGCGGCGGCACCTTCGCGCTCGAAGGATTCGCCCTGCTGGCCAGCCAGGACCGAGTCGGCTTGCTCAACGTACTCACTTTTGGTGCCAAATCCTATCTGAAGCCGGCCGAGGCGATGCGCAGCGTGCTCAGTCATTTTGTGCCGGGCACGCTCTGGCATGCTGTGCACGGCGGGCTGGATGCGGCCTCGGCCGATCAGCGCTACGGCGACACCAGCGCGCCGCGTCCGACGGCCGAGTACCTGCGCGAGGCGCTGGAGAAGAAATGGTTCCCGATTTTTCCGGCGCCCGGTCGTCCGCCGCAGGTGATTCTTTCGGTCTTCGGCAACATCCTGCGCCATTCGCGCAACAACACCCGGCTGCTCGAAACCTTGTGGTCCAAGCTGAAACTGGCCGTCGATGTCACGTTCCGCATGAGCGAGACCGCGCGCCAGGCCGACATCATTCTGCCCGCCGCCTTCTGGTACGAGAAGACAGATATCAAGAGTCTCAACTCCAACGTTCCGTACGTGCACCTCGGCGACCGGGCCGTGGCGCCGCTGGGCGAAGCCAAGCCGGAGTGGGAGATCTTCGCGTTGCTCGCCGAGGCCGTGGAACGCGAGGCGCGCCGGCGCGACTTGCAACCGTACACGGACATCGCCGAGGTCGAGCGCGACGCCCGCCGTTTTGGCGAGACGTTCACCGATCGCGGCCGATTCGGCCCCGGCGATGAAGAGAAGGCCTTGCGCTTCATCCTCGACTACTCGACGCCGGTGAAGAAGGTGTCGCTCGACGATCTGCGCCGCGACGGCGCGACCCGCATGAAGAGCACCGGCCCGATCGGCAACTTCAGCGACTACTCCGCAAACGAGCCGGTGGTGCCGCACCGCTGGTTTCTCGAAAAGAAGCAGCCCTGGCCGACGCTCACCGGTAGGCAGCAGTTCTACATCGACCATCCCTGGTTCCTGGAATGCGGCGAGGCGCTGCCGGTGTACAAGCCGCCGCCGGCAGCGGGTGGGAACTATCCGCTGGTGCTAAGCGGCGGCCATACGCGTTGGAGCATTCACTCGCAGTGGCGCGATCAGCAGACGATGCTCCGCCTCCAACGCGGCGAGCCGGTGGTGTACCTGAGCGAGCGCGACGCGGCGGAAAGACAGATCGCGGACCACGATCTCGTGCGCGTCCGCAACGACCTCGGCGCGTTTGTCCTGCGCGCCAAGATCGCCAACTACGTCCGCCCCGGCCAAGTGCTGGTGTACCACGCCTGGGAGCCGTATCAGTTCCGCGGCGGCCGCAGCGATCACGCCATCATTCCGAGTCCAATCAAGCCGACGGCGCTGGTGGGCGATTACGGGCAGCTGCACTGGTCGCAGGGGCACTGGGAGCCCAACCAGATCGATCGCGACACGCGGGTCGAGGTGGAGCGAGTGTAAGCGCCATAATCGCCGTGGCCAGGTTCTTCGGGCTCCGGTGCGCCCTACGCTTCGATGCCCGCTTCCGGCGAGAGGCCGCAAGGCTCACGCACTGGGCAACTTGCCGAGGCATTGGCCGTGCTCCGTTCGTGTGGGTCCCACGACTGATCGTCCCGATGCCGGTGATCCTAGCCTTCGACTGCCTCCCCCTGATGTTATGCCCTCGCGCGTGATTGAGGCGCAGGAGACTGCGGTGCGGGTGCTGCACCCGAGGGCGCCGTTTCACTTCGACGGAACCGTTCACAAACCGTCGCACTTCCCCACTCCGGACGTTCACCACGAGCCTGGCATCTGGTGGCAGA
>JACQVA010000156.1 GCA_016210005.1 Deltaproteobacteria bacterium
CTGTACATTGGGGAGACCTCACATCTGGCAACGCGGGTGTGGCAGCATAAGAGCAAGGTAGTGGAGGGTTTTTCGGCCAAGTACGGCGTTGACAAGCTGGTCTACTACGAAGCGCTGGGCTGCGGAGAGAGGGCAATCGTGCGGGAGAAGCAGCCGAAGAAGTGGCGCCGCGCCTGGAAGATGACAGATTGCGTCCCTTTCGGCCATGGGCCTCGGCCTGACAGTACCCAGTACTGTCAGACTGGTGAGGATTTGCCCGGTCGGCTGCACGTTACCCACAGATTTGTCGCACACCCGAGCAGCGCTCACTTCGCGAAAAGGTGGCATGCAGGGGGAGGCTCCTGGTACACTCGGGCGCGCTGACGCTATGGATCTGCTCTCTCGTGTCATCACCCTAGTCGAGGACGTCCGCGAGCTGCCGGCTTATGCCCGCATCGGCCTGGCGCTGAAGCGGGCGGGCCGCGGCGGCTTGCCCACCTGCGGCTACGTCATGCGCGCGCAGGCGGAGAAGATCCCCGAGCGTGTGCTGCTGCGCTTTGAAGACGAGACGGTGACGTATGGGGAATACAACGCCGGTGTCAATCGCTACGCCAATCTGCTCGAGAATGCCGGTGTAGCGCGCGGTGAAGTGGTTGCGATCATGATGGAGAATTCGCCCGGCTTCCTCATGGCCGAAGGGGCGGCGGCTAAACTTGGCGCCGTCGGCGCGCTGATCAATACCAACCTTCGTGGTCCGGCCCTGCAACACGCGCTGGCGAGCGCGAACGCACGGGTGGTGGTGGCCGACGCCGCGGCCTGGCCGTGGCTGAGCGAACTCGGGCCGCTGGCCGAGGTGCTGGTTTACGCCGGTGCGGTTCCCGCCGATCTGCACGGCACGCCTTTTCGCTCGCTCCCCGAGGGGCTGGCGGCGGCAGGGACGGCTGAGCCGAACATTCCCGACGTCACCGTCTCCGATGTGATGCTGTACATCTACACCTCCGGTACTACCGGTTATCCGAAGCCGACCATCATTCGTCACGCGCGCTTCACCATGGGCGGCTACGGCTTGCGTTACCTGCTAGACCTGCGGCCGGGAGATTGTGCCTACGCCCCGACGCCGCTCTACCACGGCTATGCCAACCTCGCCGGCTTTGCCCCCGCGCTTTACAACGGCACCACTTTCGCCTCGCGCCGCAAGTTCTCCGCGCGCAACTTCCTCGATGACGTGCAGCGCCACGGGGTTACGCACTTCCTGTACGTCGGCGAGCTGTGTCGCTACTTGCTGCGCCAGCCGCCCAGCCCGCGCGATCGCCAGCACCGCATCCGGGTCGCCGGCGGGCCGGGTTTGCGGCCGGACATATGGGCCGAATTCGTCGAGCGCTTCGGCATCGCTCGCGTGGTCGAAACCTACGGGCAGACCGAGGCCAATCTCAGCCTGCTGAATCGCCGCGGCCGCATCGGCTCGGTCGGCCGCTGTGCCCCGTTCACGCACGGGCAGCTGAAGCTGGCGCGCTACGATGTCGCCTCGGGCACGCTGACGCGCGGGCACGACGGGCGCTTGATCGAATGCCGCCCGGGCGAAGTCGGCGAGCTGCTCAGCGAAATCTCGCCGCGGACGACGATGAGCTTCGACGGCTATGTGCAGCAAAGCCACAACCAACAAAAGATAGTGCGCGACTGCTTTCGCCCGGACGACCGCTACCTGCGCACTGGTGATCTGCTGCGCCGCGACCGCGCCGGCTACTACTACTTCGCCGATCGCGTCGGCGACACCTTTCGCTGGAAAGGCGAGAACGTCGCCACCCAGGAGGTGGCCGAGTTGCTCAACGCCGCGCCGGGCGTGAACGAAACGGCTGTCTACGGGGTGCAAGTTCCCGGCACCGATGGCCGCGCCGGCATGGCGGTGCTCGTGCTCGCAGCCGGCGAGCGCTTCGAGCCGGCAGCCTTTTACGCCTTCGTCGAACGGACACTGCCGGCGTATGCTCGCCCGCTGTTCGTGCGTCTGGCTCAATCGATGGACGTCACCGGCACGCTCAAGCACACCAAGCTGCGGTTACAGGCCGAAGGCTATGACCCCACTCGCATCGCTGACCCGTTGTACTTTCGTGACGAGCGCCAACGAACCTATGTCGCGCTCGACCTTACAGTGGCGCGACGTATCGACGCCGGCGAGGTCAGCGTGTAGCGGGTTGCTGGTCGAGCGCGCGGTGTTTTCTCTTCCGGGCTTTGCTACAGTGCGCCCATGACGGCGGCGCCAGGCCCAACCGACGTATCAGCCCTGTGTGCGGCGGCGCGCAAGCAGCCGCGTCCGGTGTACCTTATCCTCGGCGAGGCGTTGAGCACCGGCGCGGCCGCGCACGCGCTGATCGACGCCTTGGTGCCGGCCGCCAGCCGGGATTTCAACCTCGAGATCTACGACGGCCGTACCACGCCGATGGTGACGGCGTTGGCCGGCTTGCGCATGCGCGGCCTGCTGCCCGGCACCAAGGTGGTGTGGGTGCGTGAGACCACGGTGCTGCTCTCGACCGAAAAGAAGGCTGACCTGACGACTGCGGTGCTCGAATCGCTCGACAACGAGCGGCGCGACGAAGCGGCGGCGCGCTTATTGACTCTGCTGGCGCTGTCGGGTTGGACCCAGGAGCAACTCAACAGCGAGCGAGCCGACGCGCTCTCCGCCTCCGCACTCAAGGAGTGCTTCGGCACCGCCTTGGAACCGGCGCAGGTGCAGGCGCTGGGGGCATTGCAGGTGTACTGCCAGGAGCGCGGTTTGGCGATCAGCGCCTATCACGACGACAGCGAGCTGCTGCTGCAACTGCTCGAGAGCGGCGTGCCGCCGGGCTCGGTGCTGCTGCTGACCGCCGCGGCGGCCGACGCCCGCAAGCGCGTCTTCAAGCAGCTGCATGCGCTCGGGGCGGTGGTCGATCTGCGCGTCGCCCGCGAGCGCAGCGGGGCGGTCAGTCGGGATCAGGTGCTGGAGATCTGCCGCGGCATTGCCGCGGAGTTCGGCCTGCGCCTCGAGCCGACGGCACTGGAGCGCATCGGCGCGCGTGCGGGCAACGAAGTGGCTGGGCTGACGATGGAGATGGAGAAGCTGTGCCTGTATGTCGGCGCGGCCAAGACGATCACCGCCGCCGATGTCGAGGCAGGGTTTCGCGACCTGGCGGAGTCGTGGATCTTCGACTTCACCTCGGCACTGGCAGCCGGGCAGGGGGCGAACGCCGTGCGCTTGTTGCGCGATCTGCTGGGCCAAGGCGATCACCCACTGCGGTTGCTGGCGATGATCGCGCGCGAGATTCGCTTGCTGCTAGCGGCGCGCGACTGTCTCGATGGCCCGCTGGCCGGCAAGTGGCGCGGCAGCGTCAGCTACCCGGTCTTCCAAAGCCGCCTGCATCCGCTGTTGGGCGAAATGGGGGAGGCGGCCTTTGGCAAGATGCACCCGTTTCGTGTCTTCAAGTACCTCAGCGACGCGGCGCGCGTGCCGGCCCGGCGTCTGGAGCGGGCGCTGATCGAGTTGAGCAACATCGACCTCAAGTTCAAGCGCTCGCGCGGCGATCCGGTGCTGTTGCTCGAGACCTTCATTCTCGATTTTTGCCGGCCGGCCGCTAAGACGGCCGTGGCTGCGCTGGGTGCCGATGCGCCGCACTAGTGTGAAGCCGGCGTGCCTCGGCAGCGCGGCCGGCGCATGACGATGGCGCAGCATACTCCGGATACGCCGGCGCCGGCGGCGCTGGCGCGTCTGGCAGCGGCGCTCGAAGAGCTGCTAGCAACTGCCGGCTGGCGCGCGTTTGTCGCCATCGGCCCGCTAGCGGTTATCCGCTTTCTGAGCGATCAGTGCATCCAGTGGGCCGCCACGCTGGCGTACTACGCCCTCATCGGTATGGCGCCGTTGCTGGTGACGTTGTTCTCCGTGCTCAAGGCCATCGGCTTGCACCGCGGCCTGACGCCGTTCGTCATGCAGACCATCGGCGCCGGCTCGCCGGAGATGTCGCTGCAAATCGTTCGCTACATCGATCAGGCCGAGGGTCGAGCCGTGGTCTTGCTCAGCGCCATCGGCGCCTTGCTGGCGGTTTTCGGAATCATGGGCAACGCCGAGATGTGCTTCAACGCCATTTGGGGCGGTGTGCGCGGCCGCTCGCTCTGGCGCAAGCTACGCTCCTATACGGCGGTGGCGCTGATTGGGCCGCTGGTGCTGTTGCTGGCGCTGGCGGTGACTGCCTTCTTTCGGCGCGGTACGGCGGCGTACGGTGCAGTCGATGCCTTGTATCTCGGCGGTACGCTGCTGGCGGTCCTGCGCTTGCTGCCCTACGTCCTGCTATGGAGCGGTTTCACCGTGCTGTACCGCTTCCTGCCGAACACCGAGGTGCGGCTGCGGTCGGCGGTGCTCGGCGCCGTGGTGGCGGGCACGCTGTGGCAAATCGCGCAGTGGGGCTATGTCACCTTTGTAATCGGCCTGGTGCGCTACGGTGGCCTCTACGGCGCGCTCTGGCAGGTGCCGACCCTGCTGGCGTGGATCTACCTGGCCTGGGCCATCATTCTGTTCGGGGCGCAGGTCTGCCGCGCGCATCAGCAGGCCGGCGATAACCGCCTCAGTCGCCGTTCTGACGAACCACGAATACCGGACACGGTGCGTGGCGAATGACCTTCTCGGCCACGCTGCCCATGACCATGTGAGCCAAGCCGGTGCGGCCGTGGGTCGAAGTGACGATCAGATCGACGCGACGATCGCGCGCCAGATTGACGATCAGTTCGTGCGGATCACCGATGTCGACGAGCACTTCGGTCTTGGCATAGCCGCCCAAGCGCTTGCTACAGGTGTCTTCGAGCAAGCCCTTCGCCTTGGCCTTGGCTTGATCCCAGCCGATGACGTAGCCCTCGGGATGAAAGAACTCATCCGAAGGGTTGTGCAGAACGTGCATCAAGATGATCGTGGCCTCCGATTGCCGCGCGAAACGCAGGCCGTACTCGAGCGCACGGTACGACGCTTCGGAGAAGTCGATGGGGCACAGAATGGTCTTGAACTCTCGCATTGGGTCTCCTCCTCCTCGCTCACGCGATCACCCGGTCGGCGCGCAAGCCGGCAAGCGCCTCCGGGGACAAATGTAGCAGACGCTCTACCACCGAGTCGGTGTGCTCGCCAAGTAGGGGCCCTGGGCCGGCGACCCGCCCGGGCGTGGCCGACAGCCGCACCGGCACGCCGTCAAACTCCAGCAGCTCGCCTTCCGGGGTCGCTACGTGCGCCCAGTAGCCACGCGCGCGCAGCTGCTGGTCGTTGAGGCAGAGGTCGCGCGCGTTGTTGACGACGCCGGCAGCGACGCCGGCGCGCTGTAGGGTGTGCATCACTGCCTCGGCCCCACGTTGCCGGGTCCAGCCGCTGATGAACTGGTCGAGTGCCTCCTGATGGGCGAGGCGCTCTGCGAGTGTGGCGAAGCGGGGGTCGCGCGTCCATGGCGGGTGGCCGAGGGCGGCGCACAAACGCTGCCACTCCTGCTCGTCGAACACGGTGATGGCGCACCAACGGTCGGCCGCGCGCTCGCCGCCGGCGCCGGGCGCCGCCGGCGTGGTGCCGCCGTTGTCGTCGCGGCAGCGGTAGACGCCGTGGGGCGCGGCCGGCCGTTCCTGCGAGCGGTTGCCGAACGGCGAGATGGTGGCGCGGTTGACCAAGATGTCGAGCAGGAGCGGGCCGAGCACCGCGGTGACGCTCTCAAACTGAGAGAGATCAACGAATTGTCCGTGGCCGGTGCGCTGCCGGTGCCACAGCGCGAGCAGCACCGCCAGCGCGGCGTGGTAGCCGCCGGCCATGTCCGAGTACGAAAAGCCCCAGCCGGCGGGCTCGCCGCCGGGGTGGCGCATCAGCAGCGTGTAGCCGGAGAGTGCTTGCAGGGTGGGGCCGTAGCTGACGTAGTCCTTGTGCGGGCCGGTGTGGCCGAAGCCGGACATGCTGACGGCGATGATGTTGGGCTTGATCGCACGCAGCGACTGGTAGTCCAGGCCCCAGTTGCGCATCACCCGCGCGCTGAAGTTGTCGATGACCACGTCGGCGGTGGCGGCCAACTGTTTCGCCAGCGCGACTCCGCGTGGATCGGCCAGGTTGAGCACAATGCTCTGCTTGCCGCGGTTGAGGTTGCCCGTCAGCCCACCGCGACGCGAGCCGAAGTCGAGCGAGTCGCGCCGCTCGATCTTTATGACCTCGGCGCCATGATCGGCGAGAATGCGCGTGGCCACCGGCCCCGCCACCACCCAGGTGAAGTCGAGGACGCGGACGCCGTCGAGGACGCGCCGCGTCGAACAGCCCACGCCCTCTCCCGCAAGGAGAGGTGACGCAGAGGAGACGTCACCGGAGTTAGGCAACAGTGGGCCGACTGTCTCTCGCAGCACTTCATCCGTATGCTCGCCCAGCAGCGGTGGGCGGCGCCGGATTGCCCAGTTGCTTTCGCTGAATTGAAACGGGGCCCCGGGATAAGTGAGGGCGCGGCCGAGCTCGGGATGTTCGACCGGGACGAAGAAGCCGCGCTCGGCCAGCTGTGGGTTGGCAGGTAAGCTCTCGGGCGCGAGCACGGCGGCGTAAGGGATGCGGCGCAGCTGGGCGCCCGCGACCAGTTCGGCGGCGCTGTACTCCGCCGCCCAGCCGTCGAGGACGTCGAACAGGCGCACACAGTTGCGCCGGCGATGGTTGAAGTCGTCCCACTGCTCGCCGGCGAGTTCCTGCGCCTTGCCGTCGCCCTTGACCCACTCGATCAGCGAAGTCCAGTCGCCGAGACTGCAGTGCAGCGCGTAGCCGTCGCGGCACTTGGCGACGCGGAAATAGCGGCTCCAGTGCAGCGTGCCGCGGCGGACCTCGATCTGCCCGGTCTGGTGGAAGTAGCCGCTGACGTGCTCGACGGTGGCGGCAACGCATTCCTGGATGCTCACGTCGAGGTGCTGCCCGCAGCCGGTGCGTGCGCGCGCGAGCAGCGCCAGCACGGCGCCGATGGCGGCGTACGCCGAGGCGCTGTGATAGGCCTGCAAGCCCAGTGAACGCAGCGGCGCTTCGTCGGGATGGCCGTTGACGTAGAGCATGCCGCCCAACGCCTGCGCCACGGTGTCGGATGACTTCCAATCGCGATACGGCCCGTTCTGCCCGAACGGGGTGAGCGAGATGACTATGAGCCGCGGGTTGCACCGGGCCAGTCGTGCGTAACCGAGGTCGAGACCATCGAGGTAACCGGGTGTGCAGGTCTCGATCATGAGGTCGGCCGTGGCCGCCAGCTGCCGGAACTGCTCCTGGCCGCTCGGCTGCGTCAGGTCGAGGATGAGGCTGCGTTTGCTGGTGTGGTAGTGCCAGAAGAACAGCGAGCGATTGCCCTGCTCCGCTGGCGGCGGCGGGCCGGCAAAAAACGGCCCGATGCTCCGCATCGAATCTCCGCCGGGTGGCTCGATTTTGATGACATCGGCACCCATGTCGGCCAAGAGCTTGCCGCAATAGGCGCCGCTCTCGTTGCTCAGCTCGAGAACGCGAATGCCGCTGAGGGGACCGAGGGCGTCACTCATGCGCTGGCCGGATAGAAGACGAAGCGCGAGAAGTCAACGTGCTGCCACGGCCGTGTCTTCATCGGCTGCCAATGCGCTGGCGGCCAAGAGCACCAGCGCGATCCAGACCAGGTCGGCAAACAACAAGTGCACAATCTGCACGGCGGTGGGAGCCAGGTACCAGACGTTGACAACGCCGATGAGCAGCTGGGCGACGTAGAGCCCGACCAGGGCAATGGCAAGAGCCCGGCGGCCGGCGCTGGCGCGGGCCGCCGCCGCGGCCGCAGCGGTGATCAGGAGAACAGACCCAAATACCACCGCCAGCACCGGATGCCATAGGCGCAGTCGCACGAAGAGATGGGCCGTGGCCGAAAAGGTCTGCGCTTTGCCTTCAGCCAAGCTGGCAGCGGGAAAGAGAGTATCGCCGAGCGCGGTTACCGCCCCGCTCATGCCGAGCACCAAGACGCCGCCGAGACTGGCTGCTATCAGCAGGGGCAGTACGCCCTGCCGGTGCACGGCGATGGCGGGGCCGCCCGACGCCCACCACGCTGTCAAAGCCAGCGCAGCGAGCAGCAGCAAGGTGTTCACCAAGTGCCCAGCCACCCAGAGCCCGCGAGCGGACGAGGTGTTTTGCGCCACCAACTCGAGCAGAACCAGCGCCGCGCCGATCAGCGCTTCGCTCAGCATGAACAGCCCGGACCAGACGGCTGCGCTTCGCACCCGGTGCCCACGTGGGAAGGCGCGCCAGGCGCCGGCGATGAGCGCGAGCACCAGCAGCGCCGCTAAGCCGCTGCTCACTCGATGCGCGAACTCGATGATCGTGGCGGCCTCGGGGCCGCGCGGTAGCACCGCGCCGTTGCACAGCGGCCAGTGGCTGCCGCAGCCGGCCCCCGAGCCGGTGGCGCGCACCACCGCGCCCCAGAGAATCACGAGCACGTTGAAGCCCAGGATACCCCAGGCGAATTTGGCGTAACGGGTTGAGGAGGTGGTGCCGAACACGCGGGGCCAAGGTTGGGCCGGTTGCTTTTCGTCGGCGGCTAATGCGAGCGGGGCCGCTAGGCGGCTGATCTGCGCCGCTCCAGCTTGCGCAAACGCTTCTCGTGGTCTGCCAGCTTGCCGTCGAGTTTGTCGTTGAGCAGATCGACTTTCTTTTCGAGGCGACCGACGCGCTTGTCGAGTGCACCAGTCTTGGCGCCCAGGCGCTGATCGACCTGGGCAATCTGGGCGCTCAGGCGCTGATCGACGTCGGCAATCTGGGTGCTCAGGCGGTGATCGACCTCGGCAATCTGGGTGCTGAGGCGCTGATCGACCGCGGAGATCTTGGCGTCCAGCTGCCGCTGTCCGGCTTTCAGCTCCAGGTAGTGCACGTTCTCACGCTCGTCGAGCGCATTGAGCTGTTTGATGATCTGTTCCTGGCCGTGCTTGAGCGCCCCGTGTCCCTCCACTAGAAGATCGATCTTCGAGTCGATGTTTTCGAGCAGAACTTCCATCCGGCCTTTGTCGTTCTCCATCGCCTCTCCGCTGCCAGGGGAACGGATGCTACGCGAGCGCGGCAACGATTGTCAACGGCCGCTTTCGCGGGAATGACGGCCATGACACCGAACCACGTTACCCACAAATTTGTCGCGCACCGGTGTCGTGCGGTTGGCGCGGGCGGGCTTGCAAGCGGCGGCGGGTTCAGGCGTCATACGGGCATGGCCGGAACGCTCTACGTGGTCGCGACCCCGCTCGGGAATCTCGAGGACATCAGTGCGCGCGCGCTGCGGGTGTTGCGTGAGGTGCACGTGGTGGCCGCCGAAGACACCCGCCACAGCCGCAAACTGCTGGCGCATTTCGACATCCATACCCCGCTGATCAGCTACTACGACCAGATCGAGCGCGAGCGCGCGCCGGTGCTAATCGAGCGGCTCAAGGCGGGCGAGTCGATTGCGCTGATTTCCGACGCCGGCACGCCCGGGATCGCCGATCCGGGATACCGCCTGGTGCGCGCGGCCGTCGAAGCCGGGGTGCGCGTTATGCCTATACCCGGCCCGTCGGCGGTTGCCGCTGTGCTCAGTGTGGCGGGGCTGCCGACCGATCGCTTTGCCTTCGAGGGCTTCGTGCCGCCGCGCCGGCCGGCGCGGCAGAAGTTCTTCGCCCGGCTGGCGGGCGAGACCCGCACGATGGTGGCATACGAGGCCGCGCGCCGATTGCCGGACTGCCTTGCCGACCTCTGCGCCAGCCTCGGCAGCGAGCGCGCAATCGTGGTGGCGCGGGAGCTGAGCAAGCTGTTTGAAGAAATCATCCGCGGCAGCGCCGGCGAAGTCCTCCGCCGGCTTAACGTCAGTGGGGTACAAGGCGAAGTGACGCTGGTGATCGCCGGTGCCGCCACCCCGGCGCCGGCCGCACCACTCGAAGATCTGGAGACGGCAATCCACCGGCTGCAGGCCGAGGGTCTCCACACCCGCGAGATCGCGGAGCAGCTGGCGATGAAATACGGGCTGCACCGGCGTGAAGTCTACGAACGAATCGTGAAGCGGGAAGGCTGAGGGCGCGGTTACCGGCCAGCGGTCCGGCCTTACGCCCCGGCGAAGTAGCGCCGCGGGTTATGGATCAGCAGCGCATCGATTTTGGCCTGCGGCACCCCGGCTTCGCGCAGTGCCGGCACGATGTTTTTGAAGATGTGGGCCGGGTTCCAGTTCGGCAACAGTCCCTCCGGCGCCTGAAAGCCGCGGCCGCGCCAGCACCAGACGGTATCGTGCGAGAGCACGATCTGGTTGTGGAACTCGATGCCGAGCAGGCCGACGAGCGCGGCGGTGCGCACGCGATCCGGCTGCAGGATGTCGAGCCCAAAGCGGTCGAAACCGAGAAGGGCGCCGCGCTCGAGCATGCTGACGTGGTACTTGAGGTCGCTGCTGCCACACGAATGACCGATGATGATGCGACGCAGATCGGCGCCTTCGGAAGCGAAGATATCGAGCTGCGCCGGGCCCATCGTACCTTCGTCAGTGTGCGTCGTAATCGGGGCCCCGGTGGCCTTGTGTGCGCGTGCAGCGGCGCGCAGCACCATCTCCTCGTACGCGGTGATCTTGTGCGCGCCGGTGGCAACCTTGATGATGCCGGCCTTGATGCCGGTCAAGCCGATGCCTTGGGTGAGCTCTGACACGAAGGTTTCAGTCATCTCGCTGACCACGTCGCGGCCGAACTGGGCGCGGAACTTGAAGTACGGGGCGGCGCCGGTGTCTTCTTTGTACAGGCCGGTGGCGCAGATGATGTTGACGCCGGTGGCCTGCGCGACCTCAGCGGCGAACTCGGCGTCGCGCCCGAGATCGATCGGGCACGGATCAACGAAGGTGCGCAAGCCGAGGGACTTCAGCTCTTGCATGCGCTCGATGCACAACCGCAGCGTGTCCTTGCGGTTGAAGGCCGGCGCTGCGGTGTCGCTGTTCCAGCCGGGCCAGCCGATCAGCAGATGCTCGTGCATCAAGGTAACGCCGAGGTCGGCGGCGTTGCAGGGACCGAGAACCGTATTGAGCAATGCCATTGCTAACTCCTTGATCTAATGATCTGAAACCCGCCCGCTGTTACGGTGCCATCGCTCCACCCCCATCGCTTTGCATGCCGCTCCCTGGCTCCGTATCTCTACGACTCCGCTCCCTCTCCCCGCATGGTTGTGCGGGGAGAGGGCAGGGGTGAGGGGTTCATCCTTGGACCTCCGCGCCTCGCTTCTGAAATCGTACGCCGCCTCCAGGCTAATGAAGAGGAAGGGATCACCACGAGTGGACGAAGGCGAAGAAGAGGATTCGCCGAACGAGTGAGATCTTCGTGCTGTTGGTGTGCTTCGGCGGCGCCAGGAACGCAGGAACCCCTCACCCCAACCCTCTCCCCGCAAAAAATGCGGGGAGAGGGAGGCACTTTCTCCGGCTCTGGTTCCTGACATGACACTCGCCAGCTGTTGCTTGGCAATGTCTGGTAATCCTCGGCAGGTTCCACCCCCGAAAGGTCAACGTCGCAGACTCCGGGGCAGCCCTCTGCTGAAACCCGTCGCGCCGCGCGAGGATTCCTGCCAGCCACGTTCATGCGAGGTCTCCGCGGTCATCATGCACCACGCGCCCGCCGGTGATCGTGCGTAGAACGCGGATGCCGGCGATGCGCTCGGGCGCCACCTCGAGCGGGTTGGCGCTCAACACCACCAAGTCGGCGCGCTTGCCGGCCACGAGCGTGCCCTTCTCGTGCTCCTCGAACTGCAGCCGCGCGGCGTCGCGGGTGAATAGCCGCACCGCCTCGAGCGGCGTCAGTGCCTGTTCGGTGGCAAATCCCTCACGGGTGACGCAGCACTGGATGGCGTGCAGGACGTCGGTCGATTCCACCGGCGCATCCGAGGCGCCACCGATGACGATGCCGGCATCGATCAGCGCACGCAGGGGGTAGGCCTGGCGGGCACGCTCGGCGCCCAGCCGCCGCGGCAGCCAGGTCTTCTCGGAGTGAATGAACAGCGGCTGCGTGGAGACATGCAGCCCGCAGCGGGCGATGCGCCCGATCACCCCGGGCGGCACCAGCGAGGCGTGCTCGAGGCGGTGGCGGTGATCGGGGCGCGGCTGTTCCCGCAGTAGTCGCTCGAATAGCGTCACACAGCGCTCGACGGCGGCATCGCCGATGGCGTGCACGCAGACTTGCAGCCCAGCGGTGTGCGCGGCGCGCATGCGCGCGAAGATCTCGTCCTCAGCGAGCGTCAGGAAACCGCGCGTTTCCGGCCGATCGGCAAAGGGCTCGCGCAGGCTGGCGGTGCAGCTTCCAAAGGTGCCGTCGGCGAATATTTTGAAGCCGCCGACGCGGCGTCCGGCGCTGGGATTGTGCAGCGGCGTGGAGCGGGCCGCCAGCGCGGCGCCGACGCTGCGGCCAATGAGGATCGCGTAGGTACAGAATGGCACTTCGCCGAGCAGCAGTTGCAGCGCCAACGATTCAAGGCGTCCCGCCGCGCCGCCGGGCCCTTCTTCGTCGGTCTGCAACACCACCCCAGCCGACGTTATCCCGCAGGCCGACAGGCGCGCAAATGATGTGCGCGCCGTCGCTTGCAACCGTTCCAACGAAGAGACCGGTACGGCACCGAAAAGCAGCTGCGCAGCACTTTCGCGGCAGGGGCCGGTGGGCACGCCCGCGGTATCGCGTTCAATGCGGCCACCCGGCGGATCGGTGGTACCGGCAGCGATGCCGGCGGCGGCCAACGCCGGGCTGTTGCCGGCGGCGCTGTGGCCGTCGTGCTTGAGCACGACGATCGGGCGCTCGGCGCTCACCGCGTCGAGTTCGAGGCGCGCCGGCAGCCGCCGTTCGGCCAACTCGGCATCTTCGAGCCGCAGTCCCACCAGCCACTCACCCGGCGGCAAGCGCGCGGCCGCAGCTCGCAGCACACCCTGCAGCTCGGCGATGCTGCGCACCCCGCGCAAGTCGGCATTGAGATCGAAGTAGACCAGGGCGATCGGATGCAGGTGGGTGTCGATGAAACCGGGCAACAGGCATCGGCCGGTGAGATCGAGATGACTGAAGTCCGCAACCCCCGCCGAGCGCAGTGCGGCGCGGCACTCACTCTCCTCGCCGACGGCAACGATGCGATCACCAACTGTGGCGAGGGCCTCAGGCCGCGCGTGGCCGGGCGCGAGCGTGACGATCTCACCGCCGGTGTAGAGCGCTGCTGGTGGGTCCGCAGGCATGTCAGCGCTCGAGCACAACCGCGGGTGCGGTGGCGTAGCGTTCGAGCGCGCCCTCGTCCAGGGTGACGCCGAGCCCCGGGCCGTCGGGTACATGCACCCGGGCGCCGGAGTAATCGAGCGGCTCCACGATGAGGTCGTCTTCGAGCATGAGGTGGCCGAAGAGCTCCATGGCGTGGCCGAGAACCGCTGCCCGTGCGGCGCCGAGGTGTACCTGTGCGGCCGAGGCGATGCCCAGCGGCTGGTTGTGGAGTATCGTGCCCAGGCCGCGGGCCGCGGCGTAGTCGATGGCGCGCAACGCCTGCGTGATGCCGCCGGGCCGCTCGCTGTTCACGCCGAGGACGCGCACCGCACCCAGCTCGACCAGGGCGGTGAAGTCGGTGAGCGAGAAGCAGCCCTCGTGCGCCATCAGCGGCACTTCGACAGCGCGCTGCACGCGCGCCATGCCGAGCCAGTCGCTGGCGCGCACCGGCTGTTCCGCGCAGTCGATGCCGTACGGTGTGATAGCGCGAATCGCGCGCACCGCCTCGTCCGGCGTGTACGCCTGGTTGTAGTCAACGCGCAGGCGGGCTGTAAGCCCGAGGGCCTCGCGCACTTGTGCGACGATGCCGCGGTCGGCTTCGGCGCCGCGGCCGAGCTTGAGACGGAAGGTGGCGGTGCCGCCGCTCTGGAATGCCAGCGCCATGCTGGTCATGAAGTCGGCATCGGCGAGCGGGATCAGTGCGGCTAGCGGCAGAGTGTCGGCGCCGCGGCCGCCGATGAAATCGTGGGCCGGACGGCTCGCCATGTGTCCCATGAGATCATAGGCCGCCATGTCGAGCAGGCCCTTGGCCACCTCGCTGCGGGCGACGTTGGCATCCATTCGTGCCCGCAAGCGCTCAACGGCGAAAGGGCTCTCGCCGAGGAGGTAGCGAGCCAAGCCGCCGCTGACGGCATCGATCACTTGGGCCGGCGACACCCCGGTTTCGGGCAGCCACACGAAGACCTCGCCGACGCCGCGCGAGCCGTCTTCGGCTGTGAGGCGCGCGATCACGAAGTCGCTGCCGCTCCACGCCTGCTCCGCCGGGATAGCCATTCCCAGCCCGCCTTCCGAACGCGCCATGGCCTCGCGCACCGCCGCGCGAAACGGCACGTACACCGGGAAAAGCTCAATCCGCTCGACGATCGGGACCTTCGCCATCACGTGGGCGTGTCTATAGAAGCTCGCAGCGCTTGTCGAGATGTCGGCGCCGGACAGGTCTCGGGGCTTGCGTGTCCGTTCTGATTCCAGATCCAACACCCATTTTCCGAATCCTGGACGGCTTCGCCGTGGTAGGCTGGAAAAACGCGGTGTCCGCCTTGTCGGAGGACTGGCGCACTGATTGCTGCCTTGCAAGGCACTTTAAAGAATCGTGCCTCGCTCAGACCGGCGATTCGCTGACAGAGCGAGGGATCGCGCGAACTATGAACACCGAGGAGCATCAACACACATCCTCCGAGCAGATAGCCCGCGCGGCGGGCGCTGCCGGCGCAGTCGCCGGCACCTTGGTGCTGGCGGGCTGGCTGCTCGAGGTTGCGGCGCTGAAGTCCATCCTGCCTGGGGCCGTCACCATGAAGCCCAACACGGCGCTGGCGTTCGCGCTCAGCGGCGTCGCTCTCCGCTTCCATTCCTCCAGGCAATCCGAAATCCGCAGTCCGAAATGCGCAATCGCCAGCCTGTGCGCGATTGCCGTCGCCGCCATCGGCTTCGGCACCTTGCTGGAGTACCGGTTTGGTTGGGACGCAGGTATCGACCAGTTGTTCTTCGCTGACGCTGGCGGGTTGCAGAGTTCGCACCCGGGGCGCATGGCGCCCGCTACTGCGATCAACTTCGTCCTGCTGAGCCTCGCGCTGCTGACGATGCGCGGTCGTGGCGTCGGGTTCGCGCAGGCGGCGGCGCTGGTCGTCGGTCTGTCATCGACGATCGTCTGTGTTGGCTACGTCTACGACCTGCCCGCGCTCTATCGCCTCGAATCCTACACCGGTGTCGCGCTGCACACGGCGCTGGCGTTCTTGATCCTGTCGGCGGGCGTGCTGTGTGCCACCACGGATCGCGGACTTACGCCCCTGGCCAAGCGGGCTTTCGCCAAAGCCACGGGAAGCCTGGCGGCGAACTGGAGCGTCGAGCGGGCGACCGGTGTCCTGATCGCCACCGCCCTAGTGTTTCTAGTCGCGGTCGGCATCATTGCGGTGCGCAACCTCAACCGCCTGGTCGCCGCGGCGCAGCTGCGGCAACACTCGCATGCGGAAGTCAGCCAACTGATGGCGGTGCTCACGGCGGTGCAGGATGCCGAAACCGGCAAGCGCGGCTACCTGATCACCGGGAGCGAGCCGTATCTGGAACCGTATCTCGCGGCCATCGCGACGCTCCAGCCGAAGCTCGACGAACTCGCCCGGATGGCGACCGATGACCCGGAGCAGCAGCGGCGACTCGAAGCGCTGCGTCCGCTGATTGCCGAGAAGCTGGCGGAGCTGCGGGAGGCGATCGAGCTGCGCCGCCGTGAGGGTTTCGCCGCGGCGCAGCAGCTGGTGTTGAGCGATCGCGGCAAGCGCGCGATGGACCACATTCGCGCCGTGATTGCCGCGATGACCCGCCGGGAGCAGCAGCAACTCGCCGCCCGCGACGACGCGATGCGCGCTCAGACCACGCGAACGACCACGTTCATTCCCCTGGCCACGCTCGGAGGTCTCGCGCTGGTTGCCCTGTTCGCGCTGGTTATCCGCGCCCAACTGCGGGCGCGCACTCGCGCAGAAGCGCTGCTGCGCGACCGGGAAGGCCGGCTGCGGCGCTTGGCGGAATCCGGTCTAATCGGCGTGATCCTGGCCGACACACACGGCAACATCAGCGAAGCCAACGACGCTTTTCTGAGGCTGGTGGGCTACACCCGCGAGGACCTTGCCGCCGGGCGTGTGCGCTGGGCGGACATGACCCCGGCGGAGCACCGCGCCGGCGACGAGCAGGCGCTGCTGCAACTGCAATCGTGCCGCGTCACCGAGCCGTGGGAGAAGGAATACGTGCGCAAAGACGGCGTGCGGGTGCCGGTCCTGGTGGGCGTGGCGCTGCTTGAGGGCTCGCCGGACCAAGCCATCGCCTTCGTCGCGGATCTGACCGAGCGCAAACGCGCCGAAGCGGAAGTCCACCGGCTCAACGAGGAACTCGAGCAGCGCGTCGCCCTGCGCACCGCCCAACTCGAAGCCAGCAACCAGGAGCTGGAAGCGTTCTGTTACACGGTGGCGCACGACCTGCGCGCGCCGCTACGCCACGTAGACGGGTTTGCCAAGCTGCTGCTCAAGCGCGCGACCGCGCTCGACGACACCGCCACGCGCTATGTGCACACGATGGCCGCTGCCGCGACCAAAATGGGGGCGCTGATCGACGAGCTGCTGGCGTTCTCGCGGACCGCGCGCAGCGAGCTGCGGCGGCAGCCAGTGGCTCTGTCGGCCCTGATCGAGGACATTCGCGAGGAGTTGCTGGTGCAGGCCGCCGACCGCACGATCGCCTGGGAGATCGCGCCGCTGCCGGTAGTCGCGGGCGACCCGGCGCTGCTGCGGCTGGTGTGGATCAACCTGTTGTCCAACGCCATCAAGTACACCGCGCCGCGCGCGCAGGCCCGCATCGAAATCGGCACGGTGGGACGCCAGAACGGCAACACCGTGCTGTTCGTGCGCGACAACGGCGTCGGCTTCGACATGGAGTATGCCGACAAGCTGTTCGGCGTCTTCCAGCGGCTGCACCCGGCAAAGGATTTCGCCGGCAACGGCATCGGCCTGGCCACCGTGCGGCGCATCGTGCACCGGCACGACGGCCACGTATGGGCCGAAGGCCAAGTGGACGGCGGCGCCACCTTCTACCTCGCCTTGCCGATTTGGAAAGGAACACCGTGTGACCAATCACAAGATTCTATTGGCGGAAGATAGCCCGGAAGACGCCGAGCTGACCATGGCCGTGCTCGGCGAATACTGCCTGGCCAACGAAGTCGTGCACGTCGCTGACGGCGCCGACGCACTCGACTACATCTACCGGCGCGGAGAGTTCAGCGCCCGCGCCGCAGACAACCCGATGCTGATCCTGCTCGATCTCAAGATGCCCCGGCGCGACGGAATGGACGTGTTGCGTCAGGTCAAGAGCGATCCCGAGTTGCGCAGCATCCCCGTGGTCCTGTTTACCTCCTCGCGCCAAGAGCAAGACCTGATCGACAGCTACGGCCTCGGTGCCAACGCCTACGTGGTCAAGCCGGTAAAGTTCGAGGAGTTCGCCGGCGCGGTGAAAAGTATCGGGCTGTTTTGGGTGCTGACCAATCAGCCGCCGCCGGGGAAGGTGGGCTGAGAAATGGGCGACGCCAGAACTACAGGCGAAGCGCTACGGCTCCTCATCGTGGAGGACAGCGCTACAGACGCCGAACTCGAGGTCGCTATCCTCGAAGAGGCGGGCTACACCTGCAACTGGACGCGGGTGGAGACGCGAGCGGAATTCCTCGCCCAGCTTGCGCTCGCAGCCGGCGGCGATCACGAGCCAGGTCTCGAATACGACCTGATACTGGCCGACCACAGCCTGCCGGGGTTTGGCGGGCTGCAGGCGCTCGACATTCTGCGCCACCGCGGGTTCGATATTCCGTTCATTCTCATCTCCGGCATGATCGGGGAGGAGCAAGCGGTCGAGAGCCTCAAGACCGGGGCGACGGACTATGTTATGAAGACGCGCCTGGAACGTCTGGTCCCGGTGGTCGCACGCGCCTTGGCGGAACGCGAGACACGCCGGCAGCGCGAGCAAGCCGAGGCGGCGCTGCGCGCCAGCGAAGCCCGCTTTCGCACACTGATCGAGTCGGCCCCGGATGCGACCCTTATCGCCAACAGCAGCGATCACCGCATTGCCTTTACCAACCGCCACGCCGAGCAGCTCTTCGGCTACGCGCCGGGCGAATTGCTGGGGCAGCCCGTCGAGGTACTGGTCCCCGAACGGTTGCGGCAGCGTCACCTTGGACTTCGCACCGACTACAGCACGCGGCCGGTCGCGCGCCCCTTGGACTCGGGCCTGGACCTGTACGCGCGCCGCAAAGACGGCAGTGAATTCCCGGCCGACATCATGCTCGGCCCGGTAACCATCGATGGCGAGCTGCTGGTGCTGACCATCGTCCGCGACATCACCGAACGCAAGGAGGCGGAAGCCGCCCGGCGTCGTTTAGACGAGCGCTACCGGGTGCTGGTGGAGAACCTCAGCGACGCGATTTTCAGCGTCGATCTCGCAGGCGTGGTGACGTACATGAGCCCGGCCATCGCCCGCATCTCCGACTACCGACCCGAAGATATTATCGGGAGGCCGTTTGCTGACTTCGTGCATCGCGATGACTTGGCCACGGTTGCGGGCAGCTTTCGGCGCACGCTCTCGGGCCAGGTGGAGCCATTTGAGTTTCGCGTCTTGACCAAACAGGCGGCGATACGATTCGTGCGCACGTCCAGCCGGCCGCAGTTCGAAGAAGACACGGTTGTGGGTATCACCGGTACGCTGACCGACGTGACCGAGCGCAAACAGGCCGAAGACGAGATCCGCCGCTTGAACGCCGATCTGGAGTGGCGAGTGGCCGAGCGCACTGCGCAGCTGGAGAGCGCCAACAAGGAGCTGGAGGCATTCAGCGTTTCGGTCTCGCACGACTTGCGCGCGCCGCTGCGGGCGATCGACGGGTTCAGCAGAATCTTGCTCGAAGATTACGCCGGGGCGCTCGCTCCCGAGGCCCGCCACTACCTCGAGCGGGTGTGTGCTGCCGCCGAGACCATGGAGCAGCTCATCGAGGCGTTGCTGGGCTTGGCGCGTGTCACCCGTGACGACATCCGGTTGGAGCTGACGGATCTCAGTGCACTGGCGCACACCGTTGCCATGGAGCTGCACCGCTCCCAAACGGAGCGCCAGGTGGAGTTCGTCATCGCCCCCGGCCTGGTCGCCAACGCCGACGCGCGCCTGTTGCGCGTCGTGCTCGAAAATCTGCTCGGCAATGCCTGGAAGTACACCAGCAAGCAGCCGAACGCGCGGATTGAGTTCGGGCGGTTACCGGTTACGGATTGCAGCCCCCAGTCTCCAGCCTCCAGTCCCGACTACGAACTGGTCTCTTTCGTTCGCGACAACGGCGCCGGCTTCGATCGGCGATACGCAGACCGTCTCTTTGCGCCCTTCCAGCGCTTACATGATCGGACGGAGTTCGAAGGCACGGGCATCGGGTTGGCCACCGTGCAGCGCATCATCCATCGCCACGGCGGCCGCATCTGGGCCGAGGGCGCGGTCGGCGAAGGCGCAACGTTCTACTTCACGCTCGCACGCGCGGCCTAAGCTGTACCGCCTCACCCAACCGGGACTTCTCTTACAACGGAGCGAAACCGGCGGCGGGCTCAATTTGACCGGGCGCGGGCGGGCGTGTTAGCGTTTGCGCAGTGTTGGACCTGTGAACACGCCACGCAATCCTGCTCCCACTGTTGATGTGATCATCGAGGTCGAGGGCGGCCTGGTGCTGATCAAGCGGCGTCACGAGCCGTTCGGCTGGGCGCTGCCCGGCGGCTTCGTCGACTATGGGGAGACGTTGGAGGCGGCGGCTATGCGCGAGGCGCGCGAGGAGACCTCGCTGGCGGTAACTCTGACGGAGCTGTTTTACGCCTACTCCGATCCGCAGCGTGATCCCCGCCGCCACACCATCGCCACGGTCTTTCTGGGCCGCGCCTGCGGCACGCCCGCGGCCGGCGACGACGCGGCTGACGCCGGTATCTTCACCGAGGCTACGCTGCCGCGACCCCTGGCATTCGATCACGAAGTGATTCTGGCGGACTATTTCCGCTACCGGCGCAGTGGCGTGCGGCCGCTTCATGGCGCCTGAGTTTCAGCCCTTGCAGCTGGCCGAGCGCGCCGAGCTGCTGCGGCTGGCGCGCTCGGCCATCGCGGCCGTGCTGACCGGCGCCGACTCCCCAAGCCTGCAGCTTACTAGCGCAGCCCTGCTCGGCTGCTGCGGCGTCTTCGTCAGCCTTCACACCTCGGGCCGTTTGCGCGGCTGCATCGGCACGTTGGCGGCAGAGCGCTCGCTCTACGAGAACGTGATTCACCTGGCGGTGGTCGCGGCCATGGAAGACCCGCGATTTCCGCCACTCAGCCAGGCCGAGCTGCCGGACACCGAGATCGAGATCTCGCGCCTGTCGGCGCCAACGCTGGCCACGCCGGAAGAGGTTGCCGTCGGCCGCGACGGCGTCTGCGTCACCAGCGGAACCGAAGTCGGCGTCTTTCTGCCGCAGGTCGCTACCCGCTACGGTTGGGACCGCGAGCGCTTCCTCAGCGAGGCCTGCCGCAAAGCCGAGCTGGCGCCGGATGCCTGGCGCGCGCCCGGCTGCCAGCTCTTCCGCTTCCAAGCGGAGGTGTTCAACGACCGCGGCGAGACCGGGCCCAGAGACCCGCGTTGTGGGTAAGGCCAAGCCCCGCAGCCCGCAGCGAGATGCGAGGAGAGCCGGTGCCGGCAACTGCGGACCTACGGCATTGCAGATTTCGAATTGCGGATTGCGGGGCGGGAGAGTGCATTAGTCACTGGGGACCGCAGGTGGCGCGGGGACCGGGCAGCGCGAATGACCGCGGCCCGCGGGCGCGCGCCGCATGTACCGGAGGCGCACGCCGTCGCACGTACTAATCGGCCGCAATTTCAACCGCGGCGCGATAGCTGTCCCAGCTGGCGCAGTGGCGACAGCGGCCGCTCCAGGCCGGGGTGGTTTGCCGGCAGCTACGGCAGCAGAACCAGTCTGCGGGACTAGCCGCGGCCGCCGCGTACTCGTCGAGTGCCTGCTCGAAGTGGCCGAGTTGCCGCAAGGCATCGGCGCGCAAACGGCGAAACATCGCGGTTGCGCCCATGCTGGCTGCCACCGCGTCTAATTCGCGCATGGTCTCTTCGGCCGTGGCGCTGCTCAGCCGCAGCTGGAGTTGCCACAGCCGTACGCATTCGGGACGAACGCTGGCCGGGCGCGCCTTGCGCAGCGCGTGCGCACACTGCTCGCGGGCACGTCCGTCGCCGGCGTGTCGCAGCAGCCGCTCCACCAGGATCGTGCGCGGCACCGCCCGCAGCGCTCGCTGCCACAGCTCCACTGCCTGCGGGCTGAGGCCGCAGTCGGCGAGCGCGTCGCCCAAGCTCACCAGCGCCGGCACGAAGGTGGGGTGGGCATCGACCAACTGCTCCAGCGCCGCGCTCCGCTCCGCCGGAGCGGGGAGGGCGAGTGCGGCTTCGTACTGCAAGCCGAGCAGGCGCTGGCGTTCGCGCACCAGCAGCGCCGGTTGACTGAGCGAGCGCAGGTAGAGGCTCTGACTTGCCAGCGCTTCCGACCAGCGCTCGGCGGCAACGTACTGCTCGCGCAACGCCGCCAGCACGTGGGCGGCGTTGGGGTGGCGCGCGCGCACTTGTTCGAGGGCTTGAATGGCGCCCGCATGATCGCCCTGCCGGGCGCAGGCGTCACTGAGAGAGAGCAGCAGCTCGGGGTCGCCCCGGCGCTGGGCCAAGGCCTCGCGCAGCAGCCG
The DNA here is from genome assembly GCA_016210005.1 of Deltaproteobacteria bacterium. NCBI lineage: Bacteria > Pseudomonadati > Myxococcota > Myxococcia > Deltaproteobacteria bacterium. Next base: position 21,715 of record JACQVA010000156.1, read on the forward strand.
CTCCGCGGCCGCCGGCTCACCATCAGTGAGATGAGAGGCAGCGGCAGCCAGCAGCGCGCGCTGATGCCCGGGATCGCGCCGCCACGAACGTAGCAGCAGGGTGCGGGCGCGCTGGCTGTCGCCCTCCCACAGCAATGCCTCGCCCGCTTGTGCCAAATTATCGGCCCGGGCAACGCGCCGCAGGCGGCGGCCGCGCCACCACCGGCGCAGCGAACGCCCGGCGCCGAGCAGCCCGAACCCGCCCAGCACCAGCGCCGCGCCCGCGAGAAAGGCGAAGGCGAGCGCCGCCGCCAGCGGCGGCGCGACCAAGTAGGACGGCGTCAGGTGCAGTTCCACCCGCGCCGGATTGAGCCACGCCAGGTAAGCCACCGCGCATACCAAGGCTAAGCCTGCACCAATGACCAGGGCGCGCTTCATTTCGCTCCGTTGGGTCAGCTCAGAGCGCCAGCCAGACCCAATTCGCGGGCTTGACTGCGGTAGGGCTCCGGCAGGGTGACGCGCGGCGCGTGCGCCCACAAGCGCTCGAGATCGTAAAACTCACGCACCGGCTCGTAGAAGATGTGCACCACCACGTCGCCGAAGTCCAACAGGGCCCACTGCCCGCGGCTGTAACCTTCCATCGCCAGCAAGCGGACGCCCAGTTGCTTGAGATTCTCCTCGATGCCCTGGGCGATGGCCTGCACCTGCGTATCGGAGCGGCCGGTACAAATCAGAAAGTAGTCGGCCAGCGAGGTCAGCGGACCGACTTCGAGCAAGACGAGATCGTACGCCTTCTTCTCAAGCGCGAAGCGGACGCAGAGCAGGGCGGTCTCACGGGAGTTAGGCGCCGGCAACGGTCTTCAGCCTCCCGCGGTACAGCTGGTGCTGCAGCAAGTAGCGATGAACGGATGGCGGAACGAGATAGCGAACGGAAGCCCCGCGGCGCACACGGCTGCGGATCGCCGATGCCGAGATGTCCAGATCACTGATGCGTAAGAAATGAATCGCCGTCCCCGTCCGATGGCTATACCGTTTGTGACTCGCTTGATAGCAAAACTGCGCGCGCGCGGCAACCGGCAGCGGCGCCAGCGAGACGACAAATTGCTGCCCGGGGCGTGAGGTGACCACCAGGTCGCACGCAGTCAGCAACTCGCCATAGTCCTTCCACGTGGCCAGCTCGCGAAACTGGTCCATGCCGATGATGAGAAACAGAGTGGCGGCCTGATGGCGGCGCTGCAGCTCCCGCACGGTGTCGATCGAGTAGGACCGGCCGGGGCGCTCCAGCTCGATAGCCGACACCCGAAAGCTCGGATTGCCGGCAATGGCGCGGCGCACCATCGCCAAACGCTGGGGTGCGGCCGCCAGCTCGGTGGGCGACTTGTGCGGCGGACTGGCGGTTGGGACAAACAGTACGCGATCCAAGCGCAAGGCTTCGGCCACTTCCTCGGCACTGCGCAGGTGGGCGAGATGAATCGGATTGAATGACCCGCCGAAGATGCCGAGACGGGCGATGGCGGGCGGCCGCGAGGCGTGCAAGCGATGCTCCCCCGGCGCCAGTCACTCGCGAATCTGACCGCTGCCGTAGATGACGTACTTATACGTGGTCAGCTCGCGCAACCCCATCGGCCCGCGCGCATGCAGGCGGTTGGTCGAAATGCCGACCTCGGCCCCGAAGCCGAACTCGTAGCCGTCCGTGAAGCGGGTGGAGGCGTTGACATACACAGCCGCCGAATCCACCTCGCGCAGGAAGCGCCGGGCGCGGTCGTAATGATCCGTGATGATCGCGTCCGAATGGCCCGTGCCGTAGCGGTTGATGAAGGCAATAGCGTCCGCCAGCGAGTCAACCACTTTTACAGAGAGGATCAGGTCCAGGTACTCCGTGCGCCAGTCCTCCTCGGTAGCTGCACCGGCATCCGGAATGATCGCGCGGGTGCGCTCGCAGCCACGAATCTCGACCCCGGCCGAGCGCAAACGGGCGATCATCGGCGGCAGAAATTGCGCGGCCACGGCCTGGTGTACCAGCAGTGTCTCCATTGCGTTACACACGCCCGGACGCTGTACCTTGGCGTTGAAGGAAATGGTTTCCGCCATCGCCAGATCGGCGTGGCGATCAACGAAGGTGTGGCAGATGCCGGCGTAGTGTTGGATCACCGGAATCGCCGACGATTCGGTGATCGCCTTGATCAAGCTGGTGCCGCCGCGCGGAACGATCACGTCGATGTACTCGCTCTGGCGCAGTAGCACCTGCACCGCCTGCCGGTCGGTGGTCGGGAGCAGCTGCACTGCGGCGGCGGGCAGGCCGGCGTCGGTGGCGGCCTGCCGGATGACGTCTGCAATCGCCTTGCTGCTGGCGAAGGCCTCGGAGCCGCCCTTGAGCACCACGGCGTTGCCGGCCTTGAGGCACAGCGCGGCGGCGTCGGCGGTGACGTTGGGGCGCGATTCGTAGATCACACCAACGACGCCGAGCGGAATGCGGATCTGCCCGATCTCCAAGCCGTTAGGCCGGCGCCACATAGCCAGCGTCTCGCCCACCGGGTCGGGCAGCAGAGCGACTTGTTCGAGCCCGACCGCCATCGCCTCGATGCGCGAGTCGGTCAGCGTGAGCCGGTCGATGAGCGCCGGCGAGAGACCGGTGGCACGGCCGCCCTCCACGTCGCGTTGATTGGCGGTACGTAACGCGGCACTTTGTGCCCGCAGTTGAGTGGCGGCGGTGCGCAGCGCCGTGTTCTTCGCGCCGGTGGAGGCTAAGGCAAGAGCCCGCCCGGCCGCTCGCGCGGCTTTGCAGAGATCGACCACCAAGGCTTCGGTGTCCATGCCGCGGACGATACAAGAACCACGGCCAGCCGCCAAGGGTGACCATAACTCCGGGGTGTGCGACAAATTTGTGGGTAACCTGCAGCCGACCGGGCAAATCCTCACCGGTCTGACAGTACTGTGTACTGTCAGGCCGAGGCCCATGGCCGAAAGGGACGCAATCTGTCATTCCCGCGAAAGCGGGAATCCACGGCACCGGCTCGCTACCACCCGCCAGCGCTACACGATCTCGTCATAGAGGTCTGGCCAGTCCGGGTTCCGAGCTTCGATCAGCTCGATCTTCCAGGCGCGGCGCCACTTCTTCAGCTGCTTCTCCCACACCCGCGTTGCCAGATGTGAGGTCACCTCAATGTACAGCGTGCCGTTCCGTTTGCTGGCCAGGATGTAAACGCAGAAC
>JACQVA010000157.1 GCA_016210005.1 Deltaproteobacteria bacterium
CCCCAGCGGCGCTCTCACGGGCACCATCGCACTGGAGGGGATGGGCAACGGCACTCCGGCAGAGATCGAAGGCACCGTCGATGGCAATCAGATCAAGTTCGGCCTGGTGTCGACGCGAGCGGACACGCCGGCCGGCAAGCAATCCGTGTGCGCCTTCGAGGGCACCATGCAGGGCGTGCGGCTGGAGGGCACTTTCTCCGATCCCCAAGGGCGTGAGGGGCGGTGGGACGGGTGGTGGAGCGCCGCCGATCTGAAGGCGAAGGGCACAGCCGAGTCCACCGAGCCAACGCTGATCTTCAGTCGATGAAGGAGGGGTGATCATGTCTGCTGATTATCATCGCGCGACCCGCCGCCGGCGGCGACGGGCAGGGTCGGGGCTGTTGCTCACGGTACTGTCTTCCTTGCTGGCCATGCCCGCGGCGGCACAGATTATCACCGCGGGTGAGGCTTGCGGGCAGCCCGGGACTTCGGTGTGGTTCGATGTCACGCTCGATCCGCAAGGTAAGAGCATTGCCGCCACCCAAAATGACATCAGCTTCAACAGTACGAACACCCCGATCGCTACCTGCGTCAGGGAAGCGCAACTGAGCAAGGAGCTGTCGCTGGCCTTCTTGCCCGCCGGCTGTAGCGGTACGGCCTGCACCGCGCTGCGGGCGATCATGCTGTCAACCAGCGACTCCGGTGCGATCGGGCAGCCGACGGTGCTGTACCGCTGCCGCGTTGATATCCCGGCCAATGCCACGCCGGGGAGCTACCCGCTGGTGATCCACAATGCCGCGGGCGCTGACCCGGTGACCAACCCGAAGCCGATCACGGGCCTCGATGGCCAACTCGGGGTGACGCCGGGGAACTGCGGCTGTTAGCGGGCGGAACACGGCAATGAGCGAATCGTGCTGAGCACGGCGAGCGGCCGCGTTGCCGCTGCTCGCCGAGGAGGGTGCCATGGCGGATAGACTGGCCGAGGGGAAGAGTGCCGCAGGGGCTGCGCTGCGGGTGGGTCTCATCGTTCTGACCGTGCTGCTCACGAGCGGGCGCTGGACCCCTGCCGGGGCGGTCTGTGGCGCGTGCGCCGGCGACTGCACCGCCGACTGTGTCGTCACGGTCGACGAGTTGGTCCTGGGCGTGAACATCGCGCTGGGCAACAGCCAGGTGAGCGCTTGCCCCGCGTTCGACGTCAGTGGCGATGGCGAGGTGACGGTCGACGAACTGGTGATGGGGGTGAACTACGCACTCGGCGCGTGCCCTGGCCCACCGACGGCCACTCCTACCAGGAGCTTCACGCCAACGCTGACGCCGACTCGGCCGACGCCGACGTTCACGCCCACACGGCCCACTCCGACCAACACTCCGCCGCGGCCGACGTTCAGCTTCACGATTACGCCGACCTTCACCGCCACCTCGACGCCGACGACCAAGCCGGGGGCGGGCAATCTGATCATGCGGGTCGTCAACCGCACCGGCGCGCAGGCCACTGCGAGCCTGCACGCCTGGATGAACAGCTCTGGCGTTGCCAACGCGCGCGGCTTGGCTACTGACTTCGGGGGCCAGGAGCTCTACGGGGCAGCGGAGAGTGTAAGCGTGGTCCTGCCGGCCAGCTGTGCCGGATCGCCCACCTGCACCTGCGTAAACAGCACCTGTAGCTTCGTGTGTGACCAGGCGACCGGCAAACCTCGCTGCGATGTGCTGGTGCGCAATCTTGCCCCCGGCGATTACACCGCGGACATCTTCGTCACTGCCACCGGCCAGGAGCAGTACCGCCGCGTGTTGATCGTAGCCGATCCCGCCACACCGAACACCGTCGACTGGACGGTGTTCAAGACGGTGTATGCGGTCACCTCAGCCAACGACCAGGGCACCGGTACGCTGCGAAACCGGATCAACGCGGCCAATGCCACGGATTCCACCGCCCGACCTGTCTTGATCCGGTTCGACCACGACGCGACTGCCTTTACGGGTGGCGAGGTCAACATCAACGTCACCGGGAACCTGACCGTCACCGCGAACGATACGGTCATCGACGGAACCAATGCCGCTGGAGACCCCTCGCCCGTGCAGGAGTTCAAAAGCCGCCTATTCAAGACGACCGTCAACCTGACTGGCCCAGCCAAGCTGGCGATCAACGCGCCCAACGTCACCCTCATGGGTCTCCAGATCAGCCGGACCCTGGGACCCGACAGCACCATCGTGGCGGCCGACCTGAATCAAGTCGGATTCGGCCCGAACAGCCTCGGCAGTAAAGCGCGCACCTGCCGGCTCGATGGCGGAGCGGCAGCTCGAGTGAATGCCGACTGTTCCGGCAGTAATCCCGCCCAGGGAAAAGACTGCGTTGACGCCGAAAACACGGGCGCCACCAACTTCACCGAGGCGGTGATCGTGGAAGATAGCGAGCTGCGGTACTGCTATGACCGCCCGGCCAAGAGTCAGGACGGGTTCCTCATCCTGCGTGACAACTGGATTCACAACAATCTGCGCGGCGGCCCGTTCGTTCAAGCGACGGACACGAGAACCCCTACCCCTGTGGTGGGGGGCCACTTGAAGACGGAGCGCAACCTGATCGAGCACAACGGCAAGAACTGCCCAAACGCGATGATGTGCGGCGCGCCCAACGGAACGCCGACGCCATGCGTGCCGCAGACGGGCTGTCCCGGCGGGTCGGATGTGGGGTGTGGCCTCGATCCCATGCAAACCCCAATCCCGTGTATCCCGAACCCCAACTTCTCAAAGGACCCCGCATCCTGCGGCACTTCAGCTACCCGCCCTGAGGCAGCGCAGTTGTCAGCTGAGCAATCGGCGACCGCTCAGCGCGCCACGGAGCTGCAAACGGATGGTGACGTCCTGCGCAACGGACTCCAAGACGGAATCTTCCTGCAGCAGAACGCCTATGGGCAGATCAGCAACGAGTTCATCTGCGGCATGACGACCTACGGGACGGAGATCAACTTCGACACCGGCAGCACGCAGATCGGGGTTCTGGGCACCGCCAGCGTGTTCAGCGGATATGGCGCCTTCTTCCATACGAGCGGTTCTCTCATCGGAAACGTCAACTTCGGCTCCGGCAATAGCTACGGCAAGAACGCGTTTGTGATGAACCCTTCGCGAAACTTCGCACTTCAGTCTTCGGGGTCGTACACCGCGCGACTGGCAGAGAGCAACCAGTGGGAGCACTGTGGCAACGGTTCGAGCTGCGTCCCTGCCTCAATTCTTGCCAATGATGTGACGGCTGCCAGCGGGAAAGTTGATGTTGATCCCGGGCAGGCGCACCGCAACCCGGGTAGTCTGACAATCTCGACAGGCGGGGTATTGCCCAAAGTGGCTGCGGAAGGTGCGATCGTTCACATCACGGGCACGGGCTTCAATGCCATTGAGGGTTACACCGGCACGCCTGCCGCTACAGACTGCGCGACGTTGAAGCAGGGCAACACGTGCACGCCGCAAGTGAAGGGCACCTGCGTGGAGTTCACCGACACGTCGGGCAATCTGATCGCATCGCAGCCCGAGATCTTGGGGATCACACCGACGCAGATTACCCTGAAATCGCCGATTGCTTGCAGCGTGCCGATCAAGATCCGCGTGACGCGGCTCGACACAACCGACCCGTCGGGCAAGAAGGTTGTGGTCGCCGACTTCTGCAAGAACTGAGCTGGATCTCTCACGGTTGACGTGCTTAGCGAGTAAGCCAAGCGACGATGTCTGCCGCAGAGAGCAACGTGTCATCGTTCAGGTCACTCGGATCGCATCGAATGCTCGTGTACCGATGTCGGCCGAACAGGCTCTCCACCAATATCGCGAGGTCATTGCCATCGGTGCGACCGTCTTGGTTGATATCAGGCTGGCGAACGGACTCTTGGATTTCGAGCGTCGCCGCCCGGACGGCAACTTCGCCAGCGCCGTCAAAGGCGGCGATACGAAGCCCGTACTGGCCCGCAGTGCCGTAGCACGGCGCGAGCTGCAGATCGGCCGTGCCGTCTGCGTGGTCCTCCAGGACGGACCTGGCAAGTCCGTTCAGTCTTCCCTGGTAAGGATCCCCAAACGGGTTCCGCTCCACATGAAACGTGATGGGGTCTCCATCCGCATCATGCGCATGGAGTGGGACATGGGAAATCTTCCCCTCTGAGATGACAATAGGTGGTAGGGGCTCGATTATCGGTGCTCGATTGCCAGGTCTGCGTCGCACGAAACGGCTGATGCCTGGGTGCAAAGCGAGCCCATTAAGGTCTCCCGGTGCGGTCAGAAACGCGCAGCCGGTCGCGTCCATCACTGTGCCGTAGCGGACATAGGGGAAGTTCACGCTATCCGTGATCTGCCCGATCTGCATTGTCTTGAGGTCCATGAGGAAGAGTTCGGGAGATAGGTCTTCATTGGCGACACCCGGATCAAGGTCGAGCGCGGCGATAAACGCGAGCTTGGTCGCGTCGGCTGACAGCAGAGGTATATCAGGCGCCCCCTGTGAATCGAGCAGTCGATCCGCGGTGCCAGAGTTCGGATTGGCAAGGTATATGCCATCGCCCGCGAATGCGACTTTGGTGCCGTCCGCGCTCAAGCTCGGGCGTAGTCCCCATTGTGGGCCGTCAGAAGATCGCCCCGAAATCTGTCGAAGACGTCTGGCCCCGTCGTCGTATACGAATACTTGATCGCCTCCGCCCGTCGAACTGGTAGGATCGAGGTCAGTTCGCCCGGAGAATGCCAGCCATTGGCCGTCGGGGGTCATCACCAGGTCATCTTCGATCTCCGGCTGCCCAAACGAGGCGCGGGGACCATCTGTTAGCTGACGCGCGGGCCCGTTGGGCAGGTCGAAGAGGAACGCCTCGATACTCCCGTCGGGATTGCCGATCAGTGGGTCCACGTCCTGCCCTGAGAGGAAAGCGACGCGTCTGCCGTAGTCAGCAAGGGAGAACGGCGCGGGCGTTGCGGACCACAAATCTCCGAGCGGAACTACTTGAAATGCGCCACTGTCGATGTCCTTCAAGACATAGCGCCAGTAAACGAAATCGGTGGTGTCTGCATAGAGCACGAACTGGCCGTCGGGCGATATGCGCGCTTGCGCTGCCTGCCGAATGCGGGTCAACGTACCTGTCCGGTTGTCGAACGTCCACGCGCTGCTCCCGTTGCCGGCTCGGTCCGAACGCACTAGAGCGAGGCGCTGGCCATCTGAACTGAGGCTGCCGTCTCCACCCCCCTCATCAAACGGATCAGGCACAGGGATCGCCGCGAACTGCGGATTCGGAATCAGAAACATCTTGCTGTCGCGCGCGACCTGGCCCAGGGTGTCCTGCGCCGCCAAGTCGAGCACGTAGCGCTGCCCCGGTTCCAGAGCCAAGCGTCCGCCAAGATCGAGCGTGCCGAGGATTCCATTCATGACCGCGCTTGATCCGCTTGCCACCTCTGCGGCCTCGCCACCCGCCTGCGGCCGGATCGTCAAGCGCCACCGCCCCAGCCCGTCGACGGAAGGTGTCACCGTGCCGATCACGTTGAACGGAAAGTCGCGCTCCCAGATCTTGCCGCGGTTTTCAGGGGTAAGGATCTCCGCCACCGGGATGTCCTCGATCGCAACCGCTTGCGCCGCATTCACGCGCCCGTAGCCGAAATGCTCGTCCCACCCTGGTGGCCCCAGATCGTCGGCGGTGTTGCGCAACACCTGCCGCACCTGCGGCTGGCTGAACGACGGATGGTGACTGCGTACCAGGGCCGCCACGCCGCTCACGTGTGGCGCGGCGAAGCTGGTCCCGGAGCCGCGGACGTAGTCCTCTCCCACCACCCACGGCCCGGGCTCGCACGTCTCGCGATACTCTTTGCACGTGTTGTCGTAGTTGGGGCAGGTGTTGCTTTCCGGGGGCAAGACCGTTCCATCCCGACAGCGCACGCACTTGAAGTGGCAGCCGTCCTCAGTGCACACATCGCCCGTCTCGACACAGTAGTTGGGAGGGCACGGCTGGCCGTCGCTCAGCGGCGGGCGGCCGTCCTGGCACGCGATGCACCTCAGTTGGCACACCGCCGCCCAGCCATCACTCTGCCGTGCGGCCGTGCTCAGTAGCGAGAGGATCGAACGCTCGGGGGAAATGATGGACTCACCTCCCGCATCGCCGCCGCCGGGCGCCACCAGATCGAGCGACCCGCCGAAGTTGGAGAACGAGGCGACTTCATCGGTGTGCATCGTGGCCCCAACTGCCACCACGTTCGGTAGATTCGCCGGGTAGTACCCGCGCTCCAGCGGTGCTGCATCATTGCCGGCAGCGGCAACGACCACAACGTCGAAGCTGGTCGTCACGTAATCGATCGCTGTCCGGATCGTGTCGCTCTGCGGCCCGGCCCAGCTTGCGTTGATCACCTTTGCCCCGTTCTCTGCCGCATAGACTATCGCCTCAGCCAGGTCCGCGTTCGTGCCCTGTCCCCGTTCATCGAACCCCTTCACCGCCATCACCTGCGCCTTCGGTGCCACGCCGATGATGCCGATGCTGTTGTCGCCCACCGCCGCGATCGTGCCCGCGACGTGCGTGCCGTGCCCGTTGGGATCGCTGACGTCAGCGGACGGCGCCTTCGCCTCAATGCACTGCCCGTCGGCGTACGCGCGCTTGCAACGGGTAAAATCCCAGCCGTTCGCATCGTCAACGAACCCGTTCCCATCGTCGTCGATGCCGTTGCCAGGAATCTCCGCCGCGTTGTGCCACGCGTTGGCGGCCAGATCCGGGTGCTCGACATCAATGCCGGTGTCGACCACCGCCACCACCACGCCTTCGCCCTGTGACAGCTCCCACGCCTCGGGGGCGTGGATCTGAAACAGGCCCCACAGATCCGGGAAGTCCTGGCCCCAACTGCCGGAGGAGGAGAGGAAGGGATCGTTGGGTAAGGCAGAAGTCAAAAGCGGAAAGTCAGAAGTCTGACCCGCTCCCCCCGCTGCTGGCGACGCCTCTTCGGAGACCGTACTCTGCTTTGCGGCTTTGCGCCTTGGCGCGAGGTTCACTTCCGG